>JBKJRJ010000337.1:0-8822 GCA_046594705.1 Vicinamibacterales bacterium | reverse complement strand
AAGCGCTCGCGCAGGAACGCCCGAAGGTCCTCTCCAAGCGCACGCTCCAGGAGCGGCTGTGGCCCGACAGCTACGTCGCGGAAGCCAACCTGTCCAATCTGATCGCCGAGATTCGTGCCGCGCTCGGGGATACGCCGCGCCAGGCGACATACATCCGCACCGCGCACAAGTTCGGCTACGCCTTCTGCTGGGACGAGGGGCCTCCGGCATCGCCAGATTCGACGGACTGCTGGATCGAGTGGGGGACGAGGCGGTTTCACCTCGCCACGGGGACGCACGTGATCGGGAGGGACGAGGACGCCGAGATCAGGCTGGACGCGCCCACGGTCTCCCGGCGCCACGCGCGCATCATCGTCACTGAGGGAATAACGGTCCTGGAGGACTTCGGCAGCAAGAACGGCAGCTACCGCGGGCGCGATCGCGTGACGACACCACTCCCGCTCGCCGACGGCGACGAGATTCGCATCGGCTCGCAGCTTATTACCTTCCGGCGGCGCTGCGTCGAGACGGACGACACGCAGACGGTCGAATTCACCTGACGGATGGCACTCGGGTTCTGCTCCGGCAGGATGATCCGTTGGAGGTCATGACTCTGCTCCGGGCGTGGGCGCGACGCTCCGCTTGTGCTCGCTGGTGCGGATCAGCCGTTCGATCCGCATCGCGAGGGCCGGAGAAACGGTCTGGGCGCCGTTCGCCAGATAGTTTTCGAGCTCAGCGTAGCTGAAGCCCATTTCGCGTTCGTCGGTCTGACCGGTCCACAAGCCGGCGCTCGGCGCTTTGTCGATGATGGGATCCGGCACGCCCAGATCCCTGGCGGCCGCGCCTACCTCGCTTTTCAGCAGCTCGCCGATCGGCAGCAGGTCGGCGGCGCCGTCACCGTGCTTGGTGAAGTAGCCGATCGCGAGCTCGCTGCGATTGCCGGTGCCCGCGACGAGGTAGTTCAGCCTGTTGGCGACGTGATACAGCGCCGCCATCCGCAGGCGCGGCTTGACGTTGGCCAGGGCCAGCCTGGAGCGGTCATCGTCGCCGCTGTGCGCGGCGCTCGCGAGTTGCTCGGCCGGCAGAGCGCTGAGGGCATCGCTGAGCGTCGCGGTGAACAGATTGTAGGTCTGGCCAAGGTCCACGCGGATAGTGGGAATCCTGAAGTGTTCCGCGACCAGCGTCGCATCCACCTCGTCCTGCGGATCGCTGTGACACGGCAGCAGGACGCCGAGCACCGCCGCGGGCGCCGCCGCCTGGCACAGGCGGGCCACCACCGCGGAATCGATCCCGCCGCTGAGTCCGAACACGAAGCCCCGCGCGCCCGACTGGGTCAGCCGCCGGCTCAACCACTCCACGATGGCGTCCGTGCGGGTGCTCATGGCCACGGACTATATCAGGAGGTTTTCGCCGGCGAGTTCTCGATGACGCGGAGAAACGCCTCGACCACTTCGGGATCGAACTGCCGGTCGCGCTGGCGATCGATCTCGGCGATCGCCTCGGCGACCGGCCAGGCCGGTTTGTAGGGCCGCTGCTGGGTGAGGGCGTCGAACACGTCGGCCACCGCGACGATCCGCCCGGCCAGCGGAATGTCCAGCCCGCGCATGCCGGCGTAGCCCTCGCCGTTCCACCGTTCGTGGTGGGCAAAGGCGATTTCCTCCGCGAGCCGCAGCAGCGGAAACTTCCCGCCCGAGAGGATGCGCGCGCCGATGACGGTATGGGTCTTGACGACCTCGAACTCTTCCGTCGTCAGTTTGCCGATCTTGAGCAGGATGGCGTCGGGTACGCCGATCTTGCCGACGTCGTGCAGCTCCGCCGCGCGCCGGATGAGCGAGACCTGCGAGTCGCCCAGCCCCAGCTGTTTCGCGAGCAGCGCCGACATCTGGCCCACCCGGTGGGTGTGCTGACCCGTGTTGTCGTCGCGGAACTCGGCCGCCACCGCGAGCCGCTGGATGATTTCGATCTGTGCTTCCACCAGTTCGCGCGTGCGCTCCCGCACCTTCGCTTCGAGCAGCTGGTTCTGCCCCTGGATCTGGATGTAGAGAAACCGCGTCTCGAGCAGCGTCCTGATCCGCAGGAGCAGCTCGTCCTGCTGGAACGGCTTGTTGACGAAATCCTTGGCGCCCCTCGACAAGGCGTCGCGCCGCGCTTCGGGCGTCAGGTCCCCCGACAGGATGAGGATCGGCAGGTAGGATGCCTCGGCGATCTCGTTCAGACCGTCCATCACCTCCAGCCCGTCGAGATGAGGCATGTGCAGGTCCAGCAGGATCAGGTCGGGGCGGTGTTCGACATACAGAGCGATCGCCAGCCTCGAGTCGTTTGTCGTCTCGATCCGCGTGAACCCGGCGCGCGACAGGATGCGCTGCAGGATTTCGATGTTCGCGTCCTCGTCATCGATGATGAGGAGGCGCGCGTTTCGGAAGGAGCGTGGTGTCATGAATGCGTCGACGAAGCCAGGTTCGCGATCGCTTCGGCGGCCGGCGACTCGGGCCACTCGAGCCGCGGCCCAGCAGTATATGACGCATGCGCCAAACGGGACTGGAACAGGACGGCGGCCGAGGCCAGCGAGGCGCAGGCCGCGAACAGCTGCAGCGCGATGAACGCTTCTCCCACGACGAGCGCGAGCCAGCCCGGATCCAATTCACGCGGCGGCAGTCGCAGCAGGATCAGGTAAGGGACGAGGAGGCAGGCCGCGAACAGGAAGTAGATCGCCACCGCGGCCGCGGCGTGCCGGCGGACGAAGCGTCCGCCCGCCAGCACCGCCCCGAGAGAGCTGCGGCGGTCCTCCACCACCAGGCGCACCCGCGCGTAGTGGAAGACGGCGCCGAGGGTGAGCAGGAGCAGCAGGGCCGCCGCTCGCGCGTAGGGATTCACGCTGAGGCGCGGCAGCAGCACGAGGAAACCACCCAGATTGATCGCCAGCTCGATCATTCCCAGCCGCAGCATGGCGCCGAAGTGTGCGCCGCAGGCGCCGAAGAATCCCTGGCCGCGCGTGGGCCGGTTGCGGGCATACCGATCGATCAGGCCTCCGAGAAGAAACGACCACAACACCAACCACAGCAGGTCGGCGGCGACGTTACGGAATCCTCCGACGGTCGCCGCAGTGTTGCTCAGCAGCCACAGGGAGACGGGCATCGCGCCAAATCCCGGCGGCCAGGTGGCAAATGTCAGGTAGTGCGAGAAGAGCGCATTCGCAGGGGTGAGGTCCGACGGCAGCGACAAGAGCAGGGTGAACGCCAGCAGCCCGGCAACCGCCGCCGGCGCCGAGGCGGCCCGTGCCGTGCCGGCGAGCAGCGCGTGTCCAAAGGTGGCGCCAGGGCCCGGTCTCACAGTGCCGCATCGTACATCAACGCAGGTATAATCAAGGGCTTGGATTCATTGATACAGGAGTCATAGATGGCTACACGCTCGGGACCCATCAAGGTTCTGCACTACGGTCTCGGCCCGATCGGCGCCGCGATCGTGCGCCAGGTCGCTACGCGCCGTGGCTTCACGATCGTCGGTGCCGTGGACATCGATCCCGCCAAGGCCGGCCGCGACCTCGCCGACATTGCCGGCGTCGGCCGCAAGCTCGGCGTCAAGATTTCGAACGACGCCAGGAAAACCATCAAGGCCACCCGTCCCGACGTCGTCGTGCTCTGCACCCTGTCATCGCTCAAGAAGGTGCTGCCGCAGATCGAGGAGATCCTCCAGCTGAAGGTCCCGATCGTCTCCACGACCGAGGAACTGGCCTACCCCACCAGCGGCAACCTGAGATACGCGCGCGCCATCCACGAGATGGCGAAGAAGGCGAAGGTGGCGGTGCTCGGCACCGGCGTCAACCCCGGCTTCACGATGGATGCGCTGCCAATCGCGCTGACCGGCGTGTGCGAGCGTGTCGACAGCATCCGTGTCGATCGCATCCAGGACGCCCGCGTCCGGCGGCTGCCGTTCCAGCAGAAGATCGGCGCGGGACTCACCCGCCAGCAGTTCCAGACGAAGGTGGCCGAGGGCTCTGTGCGCCACGTCGGCCTGGCCGAGTCGGTGACGATGATCGCCGACGCCATGGGCTGGAAGCTGGACAAGATCACCGACGAGATCCAGCCGAAGATCGCCAGCGCCACCGTCGCCAGCGAGTTCCTCGCGGTGGACGCCGGCTACGTCTGCGGCCTCGTGCAGGACGGGATCGGCTACCGCAACGGCAAGCCCGTCATCACGCTCCACATGGAAGCGTATCTCGGGGCGCCGGAGTCGTACGACCAGATCGACATCGTCGGGTCGCCGAATATCCTCAGCAGGATTGCCGGCGGCGTCCACGGGGACGTGGCGACTGCGTCGATTACCGTCAACTCGATCCCGAAGATTCTCGAGGTCACGCCCGGGCTTCACACCATGCGCGATATGCCCATCCCATCCTGTTACGGAGGCTGACGACGTGGAATCACACGAGGAGCGGATCGCGCGCGCGCGCACCGCGTATCGCGAGGCGCACGCGCGATTCGTGAAGCGTCTCACCGACAGTCCGGCCGCGATCGTCGAGCGCGCACCCGCCGGGGGCGGCTGGTCGGCCGCGCAGATCGGCTGGCACGTGGCGGCGGTGGACACGGCATTCGCGGGCCTGGTGAGTGGAGACCGTCCGGGAGCGCAGCCGCTCCCGGAGGGGGCCGCGGAAACACCCTGGTCTGAGCTGCTTCAGGGGGTTCCTGAAAAGCTGGAAGCGGGAAAGCGCGTGCAGCCCCCTGCGGCGGTCAGGCGCGACGAGGTGCTGACGCTGCTGGCCGACTCGTCGGCTCAACTGGATGCGGCGCTCGGCGGACTGGCCGCCGACCGTGCGCGCCATGCGATCACCCATCCCGGCATCGGGACCATCGCCCTGGGGCAGTTTGGCGATTGGGCGACCGCCCACGTCATCCGGCACAACGCGCAGGCGAAGCGCGCCATCGGGTCGTAGCCGCCCCGCCCTCAGTTGTCGCGCAGGACGGTCAGCGGATCGAGCTTGGCGGCGCGCCATGCCGGCAGCAGGCTGGCGCAGATCGACACCGTCAGCAGCGCCGCGACGACCACTCCCAGCGTCAGCGGGTCCGACGCCTTGACGCCGTAGACCATCTTCTCCAGCAGCCGCGCCGACAGCAGCGCGCCGGCCGTGCCGAGCGCGATGCCCAGGAGCGCCGGCTTCAGCCCCTCGAGGACCACCATGCGCAGGACGTCGGCCGTGCGGGCGCCGAGCGCCGTGCGGATGCCGATCTCGCGCCGCCGGCCGCGGACCAGGTAGGACAGCACGCTGTAGATGCCGACGGACGCCAGGGTGAGCGCCGCCAGGGCGAAGGCTTGAAGCAGGAGCGAGCGGAACCGCTCCGAGACGAGGGCTTCCTCGATCACTTCGTCCATCGTGTTGATGGCTTGCACCGGCAGTTGCGGATCGATCGATTGGACAATCGCCACCGCCGAGTGCGCCAGGCTGGCCGGGTCGCTGGAGGTCTTCATGGCCAGGCCGAGATCTCCCGAGGGCAGGTCGCGCAGATAGTAGTAGATGGTCGGCGGCGCTTTCTCTGTCAGCTGTTCCTTCACGTCGCCGACGACGCCCAGGACCGGGATGCTCTTCGTCCGTGACACGAGCGGCAGGAGTGCGCGGCCTCCGATCGGGTCCCGGTCGCCCCACAGCAGCTTGGCCGCGGACGCGCTGACGAGGAGCGCTTCGACGTCGCCGCCGGAAAAATCCCGGCCCCGCACCAGCGGAATCCCCATCGTCCGCATGTAGCCGTCGCTGCCGGCGATGCGCACCGAGACGGTGGGCTGCTCGCGAGGTGAGAGTTCGGCGCGCCCCTCGAGGACGATCGGCTGGACCGAGCCGCCGCCGGTGACCGGCAGGGTGTCGACCAGTCCGGCGCTCTGCACGCCGGGCAGCGCGCGCACGCGCGCCAGCAGCGTGTCGTAGAACGCCCGCCGCTGTCCCGGTTCCGGATACTTGGCGTCGGGCAGGTTGATTTCCATCTTCAGCACGTGGTCGGGGTTGAAGCCGGCGTCGGTCGCCCGAAGCGCGTGCAGGCTGCGGAGCATCACGCCGGCACCCATCAGCAGCATCAGCGACAGCGCCACCTCCGCGACAATCAGGCCGCGGCGGGTCAGGCTGCCGGCGCCTGCCGCGTCGCTGCGGCCGCCCTCCTTGAGGGTGTCGTTCAGGTCGGCGCCGCCGGCGCGGAGCGCCGGGATGGCGCCCGCCAGCAGCCCGGTCAGGATCGAGGCCGCGAACACGAACAGCACCACGCGGGTGTCAACCGAGACTTCCTCGGCGCGTGGGATCTGGTTGGCAAGGAGCGACGCGACCGCGCCGATCGCGCCGCGGGCGAGCAGCAGGCCGAGGGCGCCGCCCGCGAGCGACAGCACCACCGACTCCGTCATGAGGTGCTGAAAGACGCGGCGGCGTCCTGCGCCGAGGGCCGCGCGGATGGCGATCTCCTTCCGTCGGCTCATCGCGCGGGCGAGGATGAGGTTGCCCACGTTCGCGCAGGCGATGAGCAGCACGAGTCCCACCGCTACCAGCAGCATGACGAGAGAGGTTCGAATGTCGCCGATGATCACCTCGACGAGCGGGATGGCGGTGCTGCCCCAGCCGGCGTTCTCTGCCGGGTAGGCTGCCTCGAGCCGCTGCGAGATCACGTCGAGTTCGGACTTCGCCTGCGCCAGCGACACGCCGGGCTTGAGCCGGGCCACCGCCTGAAAGTTATGGTTCTCGCGGACGGTGCGTTCCTGGTCGGTCCACGCCAGTGGCACCCACAGCGGCTGCGCCGTGGCGCCCCAGGAGTTGACGGAAAAGCGCTCCGGCATGACGCCGACAATCGAGTAGGTCTCGCCGTCGAAGGTCAGGGTCCGGCCTGCCGCGTCGGGCGCGGAACCGAGGTGTGTCCTCCAGAATCCGTGGCTGATGATGACCACGTTGGCACGCGCCGGCGCATGTTCCTCGGCGACGAAGGTCCGGCCGAGCAGGGGCTGGGCCCGCGCAATCTTGAAGAAATCCGGTCCGACCACCGCGGCCCGCAGCGCTTCGGCGTTGCCGCCGCCTGTCAGGGTGACTTGGCGGACGCGGTAGGCCGCCATCGCCTCGAACGACACGCTGTTGCGCTGCCAGTCGAGGAAGTTGGCCGGCGAGAGCGAGAACGTCGGCATGCCGGGGAACGTGGACTGGGGGGGCGTGTGGTACAGGCGCACGAGGCGGTCGGGCTGCTCGAAGGGGAGCGGGCGCAGCAGCACGGCGTTCACCAGGCTGAAGATCGCGGTGTTGGCGCCGATGCCGAGCGCGAGCACGGTGACGACCGCGATGGCAAATGAGGGAGCGCGCCTGAACACGCGGAGCGCGTGGCGGCAGTCGGCCAGGACGGTACGCATCAACGAATCTCCAGTCGGGGCCTGAGAGTGCCGGCCTCGGCGGCGTGCCGGGGCGACGGCGGGGCCACGAGGCAGTGAAGGGTTTGGCGCCACAGCCAGCGGCGAGCCGCGGCCGGCGAGGATGCCGCGCGTACCCGGAACTCTTCCTCCAGATCGCCGGTGATGTAATCGCGCCATTGCGGCGCCAGCCGAAGCGCCAGCAACCGCATCGCGAGGCGCGGCGGGTCGTGCGTCACTTGGTCTCCAGCTGTCCTTCGAGGCCGTCCGCCATCGAGCGGAACGCGTGATACGCGTGTCGCATCGCGGTCACGCCGGCGGGACGCAGCGCGTAGAACTTGCGTCGGCGGCCGCCGCGCTGAGCGGTCGGCGTCCCCTCCCACGATCGCAGCAAGCCCTTGCCTTCGAGCCGCTCGAGCGGGGTGTAGACCGCGTTGATCGAGACGTCCCGCCCCGAACGGGCGTGGATTCCCTGCCGGATGGCCGCGCCGTAGGCTTCATCGGCGAGGCGCCGCACGCGATTGAAAACCACATTGTGGGGAATATAACGGCAGCTTGGACGGAGGAGGAGCGCGCAAAGTTGCACGGAGGAAGATACGGTCGGGCCGCAGGCCTGTTAGGAAGCCCGCTGCATGCCCCAGCGCCGGCGCTTGAGGAAGAGACCCTTTCGAGAGATCCCGAGCAGCCGGGCGGCGTTCTCGTA
This sequence comes from Vicinamibacterales bacterium, assembly GCA_046594705.1. Classification (GTDB taxonomy): domain Bacteria; phylum Acidobacteriota; class Vicinamibacteria; order Vicinamibacterales; family 2-12-FULL-66-21; genus JAICSD01. The sequence continues at coordinate 781 of JBKJRJ010000337.1, read as the reverse complement.
GTTCCCGCGGGCCCGGTCCAGCGCGCGCGTCACCATCACGCGTTCGATCGCGTCAATCGCTTCGTTCATCGGCTGATCGAGGCGGATGCGGATTTCCGGCTCGTCGCCGGGGAGCACGCGCACTGTGCGGCGCGACGCCTGGATCTCGGGCGAGAGCAGCGCCGGCGTGATGGTGCTGTCGGGGTCGGCGAAGGCGACAACCCGGCTCAATTCGTTGACGAGCTGGCGCACGTTCCCGGGCCAGGGATAGAGCACCAGAAACTCCAGCGTCTCGTCGTCCAGGGTCAGCCGCCCCTTCTTCTGCTCGTCGGCGAACTTGCGCAGGTAATGATCGATCAGGGGCGGAATTTCCTCGCGGCGCTCGCGCAACGGCGGCAGGCGGAGACGGACGACGTTCAGGCGATAGAACAGATCCTCTCGGAACCGCCCGTCGGCCACCATGGCCTCGAGGTCCGCGTTGGTGGCGGCGATGACGCGGACGTCGACTTTAACCGGCTGCCCTTCGCCGAGGCCATGTACCTCGTGCGTCTCGAGGAAGCGCAGGAGCTTCGGTTGCAGTTCCGGCCCGATCTCGCCAATCTCGTCGAGGAACAGTGTGCCGCCGGCGGCGGCGCGGATGATTCCTTCGAACGCGTTCTCGGCGCCGGTGAAGGCGCCCTTGCGGTAGCCGAACAGCTGGCTCTCGAGCATTTCGCGCGGTACGGCGGTGCAGCTGAAGGGGACGAAGGGCTTGGCGGCTCGTCCCGACGCGCGATGGACGGCGCGCGCGAGGACCTCTTTG
>JBKJRJ010000272.1:0-7151 GCA_046594705.1 Vicinamibacterales bacterium | reverse complement strand
CTAAGCCGTGAGCCCTGAGCCGTGACTCTGGGTCAACGACCGAGGGTGAGCTCGTTCAGCGGCACGTCCCAGTGTGCGTCGAGGATCTCGAAGCGGCGCTGTTCTTCTTTCTTGAAGGTGGCCTGGTCGGGATAGAGGCGCTGCACGATGGCCCCTTCATCCGACGGCCCCGTCATCGCGGCCGCGTCTTTATAGGTGATCGCCACCGCGAAGGTCCAGTCGGCGCGCCCGTCCCCGTGATACGTCGGCGTATAGGTACGGACGTCCTTGATACGGCCGGTCTTCATTTCCTCGCGCAGCACGGGGAGGTGGTTCTTCGCGAACAGCGCGACGAACTCATCCTGGAAGCCCCACTTGACGCGGTAGAAGTACCAGTTTGTTTTCTCGACGCGGGCTGCGGACTGGGCGGCCGGGGCCTGGACGGCGCGTGAGCCGGAGGCGGCGATGGTGGCGGCAACCATGAAGACGAGCGCGAGGACGGGCAGCAGTTTCTTGACCATGTTGCCAGTTTACCTGCTGGGGGATGCCGCCGTTCGGGCGTAGACTACCAACGGCTGGCCGGGACCCTCGGTTCGGGCGGCCGCTGCACTCCGGGCGACCCGACTGTACGTCCCCGGTCTGCCGCTCTCGTTCACTGACGTGTTAGGGAAGGTGTGACATGTCGGCTCTTCAGATTACCGAGCGAGCGGTAGGTAACGTCACCATTTTCACTCTCTCGGGCCCTCTCGTCTGTGACCAGGGCACCCAGATGTTGCGGCAGGTGTTGACGACCGCGGTTGCCGGTGGTGGGCGGGCGTGTCTCCTCGATCTCGAGCACATCACCTATCTGGACAGCGGTGGCGTCGGCTCCCTGGTCGAGATGTTCCGTCACGTGACCCATCGCGGCGGCCAGTTGAAGCTGTTGCATCCCAGTGCGTGCGCGCGCCGGGTGCTGGGGATCACGCACCTCACCGCGGTGTTCGAGATCTTCGACGACGAGCCGGAGGCGGTGCGGAACCTCAGCGCGGCGGCCGCGACGTTCGGTTCGCAGCACTGAACGCCGCTCCGCACCGCGCGAAGACGACGCGCCGTCGACCATCGGAGTCAGCGTTGTGCGATCTTCTGCAGGCGGGCTTCGTGATCGTCGAGAACGGTCGAGCGGGGCACCTTGACTTCGGCCCAGAGCTTCACGGCGGACTCCATACGCTCCACCATGATGTGAAGGGTGATCGGGTGGGCTGGCCTTCTTGGGTGAGGCGTTTTTCGAGTTACGCGGGCGTAGTTGCACGCGCGGCAGCCGCAAAATTATTGAGTGCTTGCGTGCTTCCGCAGATGAATGTCATGGTGTCGTGCAGGCGGCCGCCGAATGCGAAGGTGACACGCTGTGAACCGGGCCACGGCGTCTGACGGAAAGGTCACCATGACAAGAATGCCCATCCTCATCGTCCTGCTCGTTCTCGGTCTGCTGCCGGCCACGCGCGCCCAGGAGAAGCCACTCCGCCTGGTCATCGCCGGCCTGGTGCACGGCCACGTCAGCGGATTCCTGCGCGCCGCCCAGGGCCGCAGCGACGTGCAGATTGTCGGCGTGTTCGATCCCGACCCGGCGCTGCTGCGCAGCTACGGAGACAGGTTCAACATCCCCGAGACCGGCCGCTCCACCAATCTCGCGACGCTGATGGACAACGTCCGCCCCGACGCGGTGGCCGCGTTCACCAACACTCTGGATCATCCCGGCGTCGTGGAGGCGGCAGCGCGCCGCCGTATCCACGTGATGATGGAAAAGCCGCTCGCCGTCAACAACGCCGACGCACAGCGCATCCGGCGCGCGGCCGAGGCCGGCGGCATCCAGGTGCTGGTCAACTACGAAACGACGTGGTACCCGAGCCACGGCGCGATGTGGACGCTCCTCAAGGAGCGCAAGGCCGCCGGCACCATCCGCAAGATGGTCGCCCTCGACGGTCATAGCGGCCCCAAGGCGATCAACGTCCAGCCGGAGTTTCTCGACTGGCTGTCGGACCCGGTCCGCAACGGCGGCGGCGCGCTGTTCGACTTCGGCTGCTACGGCGCCAACCTGATGACCTGGATGATGGACAACCAGCGACCGATCGCCGTGACCGCGATCACGCAGCGATTCCAGCCCGCCGTCTATCCGCGGGTGGACGACGAGGCCACGATCCTGCTGGAATACCCCGACGCGCAAGGCATCATCCAGGCGTCGTGGAACTGGCCGTTCAGCCGCAAGGACTTCGAGGTTTACGGCGAGCACGGCCTGGCGATCGCCACCGGCGGTACGGGTCTGCGCGTGGCGCTGCCCAAGGAACCGGAACACGCGGTGACGCCCGACCCGCGGCCGGCGGACGAACGCGACTCCATCTCGCATCTCATCGCGGTCGTGCGCGGCAATCGCAAGCCGAATGCGCTGTCGTCCCTCGAGAACAACCTCATCGCGACCGAGATCCTCGACGCCGCGCGCGCGTCGGCCCGCACCGGCGCGCGAGTGGCGCTGACGCCGCCCGCACGCTGACGGCGCGAGGGACTAGGGAAAGGAAAGACATGACCGCCCCTCGCGGCCATGTCCCGCGCCCGGTGGCAGCCGAGTCAGGCGGGAATCGTCTGCGCCTCGGCCACGCCACGGCGTTGACCCGAAGCCGAAGCTGAAGCAGAGCCTGTCGAGCACTGCACGCGATGGGAGTTGGACCGTTGAAATGTCGAGTGATATTCTTCGGTCATGAAACATTTCCGCGGAGGAGCTATGGCCGCCATCACCAGGCGCGCGTGCACGATCCTGGGCCTGTGCGCCCTGTTCACCGTCGCACTGTCGGCGCAGACGACGACGATTGCCGGGGTGGTCACCACCAAGGCCGACGGTCTGCCGGTGCCGGGTGCGACGGTGTCGCTGGTCGGATCGGATGTCACCGCCACCACCGACAGCGCCGGCAAATATCAGCTGGAGGTGCCACCTGCCTTCGCGCGCGCCGGCAAGGTCCAGCTGAAGATCGACGGCCTCGGTCTCCCGGCGAAAATCGCCGATGTCGAGCTCACGCCGAATGCCCTGACGACGTCGTTCGACGTCGGGCTGAGCCTCGGCTTCGAGGAGGCGATCACCGTCGGCTCGCGCACGGTGGGCGCGGAGGCGCAGAAGGCGGTACCTGTCGACGTCATCACCCAGGAACAGATCGCGTCGACCGGCTATAGTGAAACCGCGCAAGTGATCCAGGCCCTCGCGCCGTCATTCAACTTCCCGCGCCCGACGATCACCGACGGCACCGACACGGTGCGCCCGGCGACGCTCCGCGGTCTCGGTCCCGACCAGGTGCTCGTCCTGGTCAACGGCAAGCGACGTCACCAGAGTGCGCTCGTCCACCTCAATGGCAGCATCGGGCGCGGCTCGACCGGCGTCGACCTCAACGCCATCCCCGTCTCCGCGATTGAACGCATCGAGGTCCTGCGCGACGGCGCCGCGGCGCAGTATGGCTCCGACGCCATCGCCGGCGTCATCAACATCGTCCTCAAGGCCGGCGTGTCGGGCCCCGCGGTGTCGAGCAGGTTCGGGCTGTCGAAGGGCAGCTACGTCGGCAACAGCTGCACCTCGACGGGCCGGAACTGCCAGGAAGGCAACCCGATCAATTTCTCGGACGGCGAGCTGTTCGACGCCGGCGGCTCATGGGGGCTGGCGCTTGGCAAGGGCAGCGTGACGGTGTCCGCCGAGTATCGCCGCCATAATCGGACCAACCGGGCGTCCTTCGATCCGCGCGACCAGGTGGTGCCGGGCGATGCCGGCACACAGGCCATCGCCCAGCCGAATCACCGCTGGGGCGACCCGGACACGCGCGACTTCATGACGTTCCTGAATGCGCAGATGCCGCTCAATGCGAAGCAGACGAGCTTCCTCTACGCCTTTGGCGGCTACAGCCGGCGCGAAGCCAATAGCGCGGGCTTCTACCGCCGGGCGCTCGACGTCCGCAACTGGCCGCAAATCTATCCGCTCGGCTTCCTGCCGGAGATCCAGCCGCTGGTCGCCGACGGCTCGGCCACCGCAGGCGTGCGCGGTGCGTACCGCAGCTGGTCGGTGGATGCCAGCGGCGGCTTCGGCCGCAACAGCTTCGACTTCACGATCGGCAACACGCTCAACGTGTCACTCGGCCCGGCCATCCCGCCGAACAAGACGGTGTTCGACTCCGGCACGCTCAAACTCGGACAGTTCGTCGGCAACGTCGACCTGAGCCGCGCGTTCAAGGCCGGACGCCTCCCCGGACCGCTGAACGTCGCATTCGGCGCGGAGGTGCGGCGCGAACAGTACGAGATTGTGGCAGGAGAGCCCGATTCCTACCGCAACGGCGGCGTCCCGAACCGCGCAGGGGGCATCGCTGCGATCGGCGCACAGGTGTTTCCCGGGTTCCGCCCGACCAACGCCGTCAACCAGTCGCGCCACAGCCAGGCGGCCTACGTCGACATCGAAGGGGATGTCCTTCGCTGGCTGCGACTCGGGTTCGCCGGACGCACCGAGCGCTATAGCGACTTCGGCAACACCGTCGACGGCAAGCTGACCGTGCGCGTACAACCCAACCGCCAGGTCGTCGTCCGCGGCGGCGTGAGCAGCGGCTTCCGCGCGCCCTCGCTCGGGCAGTCGTTCTTCTCGTCAACGGCGACCAACTTCATCAGCGTCCCAGGCCAGGGGCTGGTGCCGTTCGAATCGCTCACCCTGCCGGTGAGCTCGGCGGCCGCGCAGGTGCTCGGCGCCCAGGCGCTCAAGGCCGAAACCTCGACGCACGCGACGGCCGGTTTCGCGCTCAACCCGCTACCAGGTCTCGACCTCGCGGTCGACTACTACCACATCGCCATCGACGACCGCATCGTCCTCTCCGGCAACTTCACGGGAGGGCAGATCACGGCGCTGCTGGCGCCGTTCGGCGCGAACAGCGCGCGGTTCTTCACCAACGCGATCAACACGCGGACGAACGGCGTCGACGTGACCGCGGCCTACCGCGTCGCGCTCGCCAGGGCCGGCGATGTCAGGCTGCACGCCGGCTACAACAACACGCGGACGAAGATTGTCGGTGCGGTCATCACGCCGCCGCAGCTGGTTGGCCTGGACCAGCTCCTGTTCGACCGAATCGAGCGGCGGCGCCTCGAATGCGCCCAGCCCAAGGACAGCCTGCGCACCGGCGCCGACTGGAAGCGCGGCAAGTGGGGCGCCAACGTCAACGCGGCGCGCTACGGCCAGTTCTGCAGCACCAACACTCTGCTGCCCACCGACGACCAGATCTACGGGGCGAAGTGGCTGACGGACCTGGAGGCCAACTACAGGCTGAGCCGCAGCCTGACCGTTGGCATCGGCGGGCAGAACATCTTCAATGTGTTCCCCGACCGGAACATCACGAACAATTCGTTCAACGGCATCCAGACGTTCCCGAGCACGTCGCCGTTCGGGATGAACGGCCGCACCCTCTACGGGCGCGTGGTCTGGAAGATGTAAGCCGGCCCCGGCACGGCCGGCTCGGCGGCCGCGCTCGTCGTGACGGCGACGTCGGAGAACGGGCGAGGAGCCGGAACCTACTTGGTGAATGTCGTGCGCGTCTCGGCGCTTTCCTTGTAACCGTAGCGGATGGCCTTGGCGCGCAGGGTCATCGGGCGATCCACCAGTATCGGCCCCGTATACAGGCGCCATCTTGCCGCCGGGCCCTCCTCGGTGGTGTAGCCGACGGAGGCGCCCTGGGTCGGTACGTAGAGGACGATCTCGGTCGGCCCGTCGATGGCAATGGACGCGCGCCGAACCGGAGTGTCGGTCGTCCGGCGCAGCACGATGTAGGGCGGCGCCGTTTCGGGCTGCACCCCGCCGGGCCACATGCGCTGGATCATCTCGGCCTCGTTGATCAGCCCCTGGTCAGCGCTCCGCGCCATCCACTCCGTGACGGCGCCACGCATCCGCGCCAGCGTCGCGCGGTGCGCCGGATCCGCGGCGAGGTCATGGATCTGATGCGGATCGTTGGTCGTGTCGTAGAGCTCCTCTGCCGGACGATGGGTTCGCATCCAGAGAGCGGCCGGCCCGGTCAGCTTCCCTTCGGCGTGTAACCTGAGCCAGTCCTGCATGATGGCGCTCTGGTTGCGATAAACGACGTGGCCCGCGTAGGGGAGTTCCGGCGAGAGGTTACGAACGTAGAGGAAGCGCGCGTCCCGGGCGGACCGCATCATGTCGTATTCGATATCCATGCGGTCGCGCGCCCCGAAGACGAAGGCAGGGGCAGGCGCGGCCTGGGGACCGACCAGGATGCGGCCCTGCAGATGGGTTGGGATCCCGACCCCGGCCAAGGCGAGCACCGTCGGTGCCAGGTCGATGAAGCTGACCAGCTCGTCACGCACGGAACCAGGCACCAGAGGAGACCCGGCCGCCCTGGGCCAGCGGATCATGAGCGGCACCTTGAGACCCGAATCGTAGAGCGACCGCTTGGCTCGCGGCACCCCGTCGCCGTGGTCGCTCCAGTAGAAGACGATCGTGTTGTCCGCCAGCCCATCGTCGGCGAGTTGCTCGAGCAGCTCGCCGACCTGACGGTCCATGTCGGCGATGTTGTCGTACATCCGGGCGAGCTCTTCGCGCACGGCAGGCGTGTCCGGATAGTACGGCGGCACCTGCAGTTTCGCCGGGTCGGTCACCAGCGGCTTTCCCTTGCGGGCAGGACTCGAGGGGAAAATCTGGCTCTCGTGTGTCACTTCGAGGTTGAACACCGAGAAGAACGGCTGGCTCTTGTCCGGCCGATTCCGCCAGTGTGCCGTGCGACCAAGTTCGTCCCAGATCGTGAACGGGGCGCCGAACTGGTAGTCGGTTTTGGCCCGGTTGGTCGTGTAGTAACCGGCCGCGCGCAGGTACTCCGGGAACGCCTTGACATAGAACGGCGGCACCGCCAGATACGGTCCCGGCAGTTCTGGCACCCTGTCCTCGGTGGTGCGCATGTGCTGCGCACCGATGGACGTCTGGTACATCCCGGTGATGATGGCCGCGCGGCTGGGTGCGCACACCGGCGCGGTGGTGAACGCCCGCGTATAGCGCACGGATTCGCGGGCGAGCCGATCGAGCACCGGGGTGCGCGCGGTCAGGTCGCCGTAGGCGCCAAGCCGGGGGCTCATGTCCTCGTTCGAAATCCAGATGATGTTCGGCCGGCGCGCCGGCGAGGCCG
>JBKJRJ010000250.1:0-25176 GCA_046594705.1 Vicinamibacterales bacterium | reverse complement strand
TCTCAGCGCGCCAGCGGGTAGAACTCATCCCGCTTGCGCTTCAGAAAAGCCACCGAGCGCTCGAGTTCGTCGAGCCCGTTGACGCCGTCTTCGACCGAGATCCACCCCGCGTAGCCGGCGCGGGCGAGGATCGCGAAGATCGCGTCGTAGTCGATCAAGCCCTTGCCGACTTCGCCGTGGCGCAGCTTGTCGGAGTAGCCCGTCTTGCCGTCGCTGGCGCGCAGGTCGTCGAGCGTGGCGCCCGGTGCCAGGGCACGATCGGAGGCGTGCATGGTCACCACGCGTGAGAGAACCTTCTCCAGGAAGCGCACCGGGTCGTAGCCGCCAACCACGGCATTGGAGGGGTCGTACTGCACGCCAAGACGGGGCGAGTCCACGCGGTCGAGGATCTCGAGGAAGATGTCTTCCGGCTGGGCGAACTCCGGATAGCGCCAGGTGCCGTCCTTGTAATGGTTCTCGAGGCAGAGGGTGACGCCGCGCTTCTCCGCGTAATCGAGCGACCGCAGCAGCCCCTCGACGGTGCGCGCGATGCCATCATGACGCGTCAGGCCAGGCGTCTGCTGTCCGCTCAGAGTGCGGCAAAATCTGGTCCCGAGCCGCAGGGCGAGATCGATGGCCGCGTGCTGCCGATCGACCTGGCGCCGGCGCTCGGCGGCGTCGGCATGCGTGAAGTCGGGCGAGAAGCAGAGCATCGAGCTCACCTGCCCGGTCTCGGCCATCGCCGCCAGCGCGGGATCGACGTCGGCGGCGTCGAAGCTGGGAAAGAAACCGTCGTAGTGCTCGAGGCCTTCACCGCCGAGCGCCGGGGCGGAACGGATCCAGGCGGCGTAGTTCATCTCGCCCGCGCAGAGCGCGTCGAAATAGCACTTGGGGAAGACGCTGATGCGGGGCGCGTTGGGGGTCACCACCGAGGCCTCATGTGTTCGGCAGCGTGCCGGGCGGCGATTGTTCGACGTCGAGAATGCTGCCGGTCACGCATGCGCTGTCGTCGGACGCGAAGTAGGCCGCCGCGTAGGCGACGTCGAGCGGCGCAAGCAGGCGTCCGAACGGGCGGGTGGCTGTAGCCTCCGCGATCCAGTCCTCGCCCCTGCCGTCCTGTTCGCGCTTGACACGGCGCTCGCCCTCGGTGAGCGTCCACCCGACATTCAGCTGGTTGACGCGGATGCGGTCGCGGCTGAGGAGCGAGGCCGCGTTCCTGGTCAGCGTCATCAGGCCCCCCTTCGAGACCGAGTAAGGGCCCAGCTTCGGCTCGCCGACATACGCATTGACCGACCCGATGTTGACGATCGAGCCGCCTCCCCGGGCCCGCATCGGGGCGATCGCCTCCTGCAGCAGGATGAACGGCGCGCGCAGGTTGACGTTCATGATGTTGTCCCACAGGGCGACCGGCGCGTGCTCGAGATCGCCGCGGCTGGTGTCGGCGGCGTTATTGACCAGGACGTCCACCCCGCCGAAGCGCGCGACCGCGAAACGAATCACCTCGCGACACACTTCTTCGCTGGTCAGGTCCCCTTCGAAATATTCGGCGTCCTGGCCCGCCGCCTTGACCCGGGCGACGGTCTCGGTCCCGCCGGCGCGGTCGATGCCATGTACCAGCACGGCCGATCCAAGGCGCGCGAAGTGCTCGGCAATGCCGCGGCCGATTCCGGACGTGGCGCCGGTCACGACCGAGACCCTGCCGGCGAGCGCGGTCATGGGATCAGGACCGACTTGATGACGCGTCCCTCGTGCATCGCGTCGAAAGCCTCGCGCCAGCCGTTGAGGGGGGAGGTCATGCCGACGACTTCGTGCGGATGCGTCAGGCGCCGATCGAGCAGGTGGATCACGCGCTCCCACACCGGAAAGTTGTGGCTGAAGGATCCCTGCAGCCGGATGTTCTTCTGCACCAGCGGGTTCATGTTGACCGGCACGAGGTCGGGCGACCACCCGACCTTGGTCACCTGGCCGTCGGGCCGGGCCAGCGCCAGCGCAAGGTCCAGCGGGCGGCTGGCACCCGAGGCGTCGCACACCAGATCCGCGCCGACGGCGCTGACGCTGCGGATCACCTCCTCGACGTTTTCCTGCTGCGCGTTGACCACGCGGGTGGCGCCGAGCCGTGTCGCTGTCTCCAGCCTCGCCGCGTCCGCCGTCAGGCCGACCACGATTAACGGGTCCGCGCCGGCCAGCGCCGCCATCCGCGCGCAGAGCAGCCCGATCGGTCCTGGCCCGAGCACGACCACGACGTCCCCCGGTCTAATGGTCGAGTTGACGCACATCGCGTTGTAGGCCACGGCGTGCGGTTCCGACAGGCAGGCGAGCTCGAAGGGCAGCGTGTCGGGTATGCGGTGCAGGCAGCGCGCCGGCACCTTGACGTACGACGCCATCGCGCCGTTGATGCCGTAGCCGAATCCCTTGCGGGTCGGGCAGAGGTTGTAGAGCCCGGTGCGGCAGAGCACGCACTCGCCGCAGACCACCGCGGCGGTCTCCGACACCACGCGATCCCCCTCGCGGAAGCCCTTCACCGCGCGCCCGGCTTTCGCTACCGTGCCGGCGAACTCGTGGCCGAGGATGACGGGCACGTTCACCGGCCATGAGTGGGTGTTGTAAGCCTGGTGGACGTCGGACCCGCAGACCGACACCGCCCCGACCCGCAGCAGCACATCGTCATCGCCGATCTCGGGGATGGGGACCTCGCGCAACTCGACGGCGAGCGTCTCCAGCGCGAACTGGACGACGGCCTGCTGATTCATGCGCCTCGAATCTCCCGGCAGATCTGGGTCAGCGCGGCGTGCAGCTTCGCGCCGGTCACGGGTGTGAACGCGTCGGCGTCGATCACGAGCGGGGCGCCGAGCACCACCAGTGGCGCGCCGCGTTTCGGGCACTCGATCGCCTGCCGGATCGACAAGCCGCCGACCGCCTGCACCGGGATCTTCACGGCGCGCACGACCGCGTCGATCTCGTCCATCGGGCTCAGTCCCTGGACCAGCCGCCGCTCGTCGTAGCCGATGTGGTGGACGATGAAATCCACGCCGAGCCCTTCCATCCAGCGCGCGCACTCGACGCGATCGTCGGCGGCCAGGTTGTCGCCCATCACTTTCACGCCGAAGTCGCGCCCGGCGTCGACCACCCGGCGGATGGTCGCTTCGTGCGCGCGTCCCATCACGACCACCAGACTCGCGCCGGCCTTCGCCATCATTTCCGTCTCGAGGTAGCCGCCATCCATGGTCTTGAGATCCGCCACGATGGGATGGTTCGGGAACCGGGCGTGGAGCTGTTCGACCGCGCGCAAGCCCTCCGCCAGCAGCAGCGGGGTCCCGGCCTCGAGCCAGTCCACGCCGGCGTCGACGGCGATCGCGGCGGTTTCGAGCGCCTCGTCGAGCGACGTCAGATCGAGGGAGATTTGTACGATGGGGAAGGTGAGCTGATCAAGATTCATCGGGCGGGGAGATCCTATCGTACCGGGGCATCCCTTCCCGTGATTTCCGGCACCAGCCGGACGTTCAGGTCGCCGCGACAATCGGCACCGGCCGGCCGCCGGCGTGGCGCGCCCACACGTCGAGGACGGCGTCGGCGAGCGCCTCGATGAAGCGCGGGTGCGCGTTGACCGCTTCGGCTCGCGCCATGACGATGCCGGCTTCGACGCAGGTGTCGGCGGCTTCGACGTCGAGGTCGTAGAGCACCTCTACGTGATCGCAGAGAAAGCCGACGGGGCAGAGGACGGCGGCTTCGAGGCCCGTCGCCCGTTCGGCGCGAAGGTAGTCACAGATGTCGGGCTCGAGCCACGGATCGCCGGGTCGTCCGCTGCGGCTCTGGTAGACGAGGGCCCAGTCGGATCGCCCCGCGGCGTCGGCGACTCGGGCCGCGGTGGCTTCGAGTTGCGCCACGTACGGATAGCTTGCCGCCATCGAGACGGGGATGCTGTGGGCCGTGAAGATCAGACGCGCCTTGGCCCGCTGCTCCTCCGGCAGCCGATCGATTGCCTCGCGGACGTGATCGGCGTTGGCCTCGATGAATCCCGGGTGCTCGTGCCAGTCGCCGACATAGGTAATGTCGGGAGCGGACACGCCGGAGGCGGCGAGCGTGAAGCGGGCATCGCGCACGTTCTCGCGGTACTGCGTGCAGCCCGAGTAGCTGCGCTGGGCCGCGGCGAGCACACCGATGGCGCGGCGGACGCCCGACCGGGACATCTCGGTCAGCGCATCGCCCAGATACGGATGCCAGTTGCGCATGCCGACGTGTACGGGGAGCGGCAGGCCCCGGTCGGCGAGCATCCCCTCGAGCGCGCGCGCCTGGTCGAGCGTCAGCGCGGTCAGCGGGGAGATTCCGCCGAACATCTCGTAATGATGCGCGACCTCATCGATTCGCTCGGGACTGACGCGCCGGCCCCGCAGCACGTTCTCCAGGAACGGGCGGACGTCGGCGGGGCCTTGCGGCCCGCCGAACGCGACCAGCAGGACGGCTTCGAACGGCAAAGACATCGTTGACCGCAATTATACGAGGCCTGTAGGCTGCAGCAACGCCATGTCGCAATACGGCACCGACCCGGTAGGAAATCCGCTCGACAGGTTCGGCCTGTCCCGCCCCGTCTGGCTGCTCGGCTGGGTGAGCTTCTTCACCGACGCCGCGAGTGAGATGGTGTATCCCCTGCTGCCCCTGTTCCTGACGCAGGTGCTCGGCGCCAGCGCGATGTCGATCGGCGTCATCGAGGGGGTGGCGGAAGGCGCCAGCAGCCTCCTCAAGATCGTGTCTGGCCGCATTGCCGACCGGACCGGCCAGCCGAAAAAGCTCGTACTGCTGGGCTACGGACTGTCGTCGCTCGTACGCCCCCTGATGGGGTTCGTCACCGCCTGGCCGCACGTGCTCGCACTCCGTTTCACCGACCGCCTGGGCAAAGGGGTCCGCTCGTCGCCGCGCGACGCGCTCCTCGCGCGTTTCGCGCCCGAGAAAACCCGAGGACGTGTCTTCGGCTTCCACCGCGCGATGGATCATGCCGGCGCCGTGGCGGGCCCGCTCCTCGCGACCCTCTTTCTCTATTTCTACCCCGGGTCGTATCGAGCCCTGTTCATGTGGACGCTGGCGCCGGGCCTGATCGTCATCGCGCTGATCCTCCGGCTGCCCGACCAGCGGCTGGCGGTCCGCGGCGATGAAGCCGTGGACCCGGGAATCGACGGGGCATCGATCGACAGGCTGCCCCGGCGGTTCTACGTGGCGATGTCGGTGATCTTCCTGTTCGCGCTCGGCAACGCGAGCGACGCCTTCATCCTGCTGCGGCTCAACGATCTCGGCGTGGCGCCGGTCTGGATTCCGCTGTTGTGGTCGGCGCTCCATGTCATCAAGATGTCCTCGTCCATCGTCGGCGGCGCCTTGTCGGATCGGTTCGGTCGCCGCGCGATGATCGTGCTCGGATACCTGTGGTACGCGGTGATCTACGCGGCGTTCGCGTGGTCGAGCTCGCTCGGAGCCGGCATTGCCATCTTCCTGGCGTACGGGTTGTATTTCGGGCTGACCGAAGGCGTCGAGAAGGCGTGGGTCGCCGATATGGCGCCCGCCGGCGCACGCGGTACCGCCTTCGGCATCTACAACGCCGCGCTCGGATTCGGCGGACTCGCGGCCAGTCTGATTTTCGGCGCGATCTGGACGAGAGTGTCGCCGCAGGCGGCGTTTCTCACCGGCGCCGGTCTCGCCCTCGCTGCGAGCCTGCTGCTATACTTGGCGTTTTCCAATGCCCAGAATTCTCGTGACCAACGATGACGGCGTGCACTCCGACGGCATCCACGCGCTTGCCGCCGCCCTGCGCCCTCTTGGCGACGTCCTGGTCGTCGCGCCTCACATCGAAGCCAGTGCCATCGGCCACGCGCTGACGCTGCGCCGCCCGCTGCGGCTGGAGCAACTGCGCGAACACGTCTACGAAGTGGACGGCACGCCCACGGATTGCGTCAACATCGGCATCACGACGCTGTACAAGGGGCAGATGCCGGACCTCATCGTGTCGGGCATCAACAAGGGATTGAATATCGGCGACGACGTGACGTATTCGGGCACGGTGTCGGGCGCGCTCGAGGGAGCACTGCTCGGTGTGCCTAGCATCGCGGTGTCGCTGGCGCGCACGGACGGGCAGTACAACTTCGGTCCCGCGGCCGGCGCGGCGGCCACGATCGCCGCCATCGTCCTGCGCGAGGGCCTGGCGCCGCCGACGTTTCTCAGCCTGAACGTGCCGACCGGCACCCCCAAGGGGTTCCGGCTGACCGTGCAGGGTAAGCGCAACCACGTCACGATCGTGGACGAGCGCTGCGATCCGCGCGGCAAGGCGTACTACTGGATCGAAGAAGGGGAGAACGACTGGGAGCCGCACGACCGCTCCGATTACCAGGCGGTGCGCGACGGCTACGTGTCGGTGACGCCGCTGCAGCCCGACCTGACGGACCACAACGCGCTGGCGAAGCTGGAGTCGCTGGCCCTGGAGAACACACCATGCGATTCGCGCGCTTGATTCCCATCGGGCTGGCCTGGGCATAACGTCGGCGCCGCCGCCGTCAAGGCCTACGTGGTCTCGACACTCGGCATCGCGGCCGATCGCATGACGACGGCGGGGTTTGGCGATAGCAAGTTGGTGGGGGACAACACAACCGACGAGGGGCGCGCGCAGAACCGGCGCGTGGAGTTAGTCAAGAAGTAGCCCGTGCGCGTCGGGGCCGTCTTCCCATTCCGATGCGTCGCCGACGCGGATGATGCCGCCGTCCAGCACCGCGGCAAACGCGCCGCCGCCCCAGTGCGGATCCATCGCCGCTTGGAGTCCGGCGTGCGCCTCTTCCATCTGCCAGCAGGGGCGCGTCTCGTTGTTGATCACGAGCCTGGCGGCGCCGACTCGGAGGATCCGGCCGCGCGTCTGCTCCAGTTCCACACCTGACACCATCAGGTTGGCGCGCCGGGTGGACGCAGGAAGTTCGGTGCCCAGGCTGTCGCAGATCGCGCGCCAGCGCTCCGCCGAAATGATCGTGACCTGACGGCGGCCGCCGCGATTCGCGTTGCCGCGCAGCCCGGCCGCGGGGTCGAGGGTGGCCTCGTCCACCGGGTCCATCAGTCCGCCCTTGGCCCGTTTCACCCAGATCTTCTCGAGCCGTCCTGCCACCAGTCACGTCCCTCGCTGTTTACCGATTGCCCTGCCTCGTCGGATCTATTATCTGGCGCTGCCGGCGTCTCTGACGCGGGATCCGGGATTGGCACGCGTCCGTAATTCCCCAATTTTCAGGCATCTTCGCGCGGCGCTGATTTCTGGACCCGGAGCCCTCGATGTTGGCGTAGAATATTGCCAACGCTTGTGTCGGGGCGTGGCTCAGTCTGGTAGAGCACTCGGTTCGGGACCGAGGGGTCGGAGGTTCGAATCCTCTCGCCCCGACCATTTAACTCAACGACTTAGAGGCTCGGCGCAATCGCCGAGCCTTTTCTTTTTGCAACGGGATTGCAAACGCAGCGCGCCGCACAAACGCAGCGCCGCTATAGCACGACCCTGGCATGTTAGATTGCACGTCGTCCGTCCCCACCCTTCCGAGCCAAAAACCGTATAACTTAAAAGTGATACCATGCTGAGAACGGTCTGGGAAGCATTGGAGAACAACGGCGGAGGCGTGGTCACAGACTGGGACATCCCCCCGGAGCAAGCGGGGAAGCTCGAGAGTAAGCTGGATCTTTTGCGTGCTGCCGAAGTCGATGGCTCTGGTCGAGTGAATTTGCCCCATAAACTACTGGCCGGCCCTGGCGTGTTCAAACAGAAATGGATCTACAAGTTACTCATCAACGGTAAGCAGGCGTTGCGTCCGATGCTCTGTTTGGGACCTGCCGATCGGGAGGGACAGTGGACCGTCCTCGCTCGAGCGACCGAGAAGAACAACGACACTGCCCCTCAGAAGGCCGCGGCCGCGACGGCTGCGAAAAGACGAGGCGAGGTGTTGTCTGGAGCGCGCAAACGACGAGTGTATTTAGGGTGACCTGGTGAAACTGCTTGACAGACTGCGCCGTCGATTCAAAGACAAGGCCTATCGGCGTTCATACGTTGAGTCATTTCTTGATTCAACGCTCGCGACGCAGATCAGAGTGCTACGCGAACAGCGGCACCTAACGCAAGAGCAATTGGCCGAACTGGCTGACGTGAGACAGTCACAGATCTGTCGCTGGGAGAACGTAAATAATTCGAGTTGGCAGATTCGTACTCTCAAGAATCTTGCGCGTGCAATGGATCTGGTTCTCGTCGTAAAGTTCGAGAGTTTCGGGCGAGTAATCCCCGACATCGAGTCGTTTGGAAGAGAGTCGTTAGAGCGGCCCTCGTTCGAGGAAGATCCGGTGTTTTCGACAGCCATCCGTCAGATACCGGAAGGTGCTGTTTTGGTGGAACTTGGAAATCCGGCTTACCGCGCGGCAGGTATCGGGACTCGGTCTGCGCACATCGTCGTGCCCATCGCCGCCGCGACGACCTTCACTTTAGCGGACTGCCGTCGTGTCGCCTGACCCGAGCGAGCTCGCGCCGCGCACGACATACTCGTTCGACAGGCTGATTCTTCGCAAGGCGGTATTCCTCCAAGTCGACCGCATTCCGCCCGGTGTTGGTGAGACCAAGCCCCCCGCGGTTGCAGTCACCGTAGACCTCAGCCTACGAATGAAGTTGGAACAAGAGACACGGCGTGCGCACGTCATCATCGAGGCAACGGTCCGTCCGGATTTGAAGTGGCAGCCGTACCGCATCGAAGTGGAAGTCTCTGGGGTTTTCTCCTCGGAAAACGCCACGCCGGAAGGGTTCGAAGAGTTCTGTAAGGGTGCCGTTCCCTCAATCCTGTTCCCCTATATCCGACAGCAGGTTCAGGCGCTTACCGTCGACGCGGCATTCGGGCTCGTCCGGATCAACCCCATCAACATTCAGGCGCTCCTCGCGGGTGGGTGGACATCTGGATCCGAAGAAGGGGACGCGCTAACGATGAGGGTAAAGGCTTAACTTGCGAGTCAGCCCACAACCACCTCGGATCGCCATCGGGTCCTGGTTCAAACCAACTTCGCCGCCACAAAGCGTTTAAGTTGTTCTAACAAAAGGCTCAGCGGGTTCGCCGGGCCTTTTTTAATGCTCGGTGTGACGTGCTTCAGCCCTCCGGCGGCGCGGCCCTCGTAGATGATGTCCACCCCGACGGCGTCAAGAACCTCTACAAGAAGCACAACAACGACTGCCGCAACCGCGAGCCGCTCAGGTGCGACTGGCCGC
This sequence comes from Vicinamibacterales bacterium, assembly GCA_046594705.1. Classification (GTDB taxonomy): domain Bacteria; phylum Acidobacteriota; class Vicinamibacteria; order Vicinamibacterales; family 2-12-FULL-66-21; genus JAICSD01. The sequence continues at coordinate 15,953 of JBKJRJ010000250.1, read as the reverse complement.
GGTACGGCAGGTACAAGCACGTCAACGTCAACCCTGCGCGCTGGTCCGGGCAGTACATCGACCCGCGCCGTCGTCAGCACGCGGTCGTCGTGCTGAACCGGCTGCGTGTGGCGTCGACCTGGAATGTGTCGAGCGCTTCATCGTGCCGGCTTCTGGGCGAGTTGCCGACGACGTCCACCTGCCCGGGGAAGATCAAGGCCCGCGCCCGCTCGCGCGATCCACCAGGCCCGTTGGACGAGCCATGAATCGAGTCGTGTGCTGTCTCGCGCGCTTCTTTACAATCAGCCCGCGGTCGTCCCAGCGCAACGAGCTTCGGCTGCACCTGTCAGGACAAAGCAGTATTCTCCCTGCTATGGTCACGCCGCCGCTGCCCGATCCTGCACGCTGGAAACGGGTGACCCAGATCACGGCTGAGGCGCTCGATCTGCCCCCGGAGGAGCGTTCGTCGTGGCTGCGCGACGCCTGCGCGGACGACGAGGCGTTGCGCCGGGAAGTGGAATCACTCCTTGCAGCCGACGCGGGCGCCGGGCGCTTCCTCGAGACAGCCGCCATCGCGCGGGACGGCGCTGCCGAAGCGGTAGTCGGGGTGGCGCGCGAATCGCTGGGGCTTGTCGCGGGCCGCCGGGTCGGGCCGTACCGGATTGTCAGGGAGCTCGGACACGGCGGCATGGGTGTGGTCTACCTGGCGGAGCGCGCCGACCTCGCGTTTGAGAAGGAGGTGGCGATCAAGGTGGTCCGTGGCGGCTTTCCCCGTGAGCTCGCGTTACAGCGATTTCGCGACGAGCGCCGCATCCTTGCCACCCTGGACCATCCCAACATCGCGCGGTTGCTCGACGGCGGCGCTTTGGCCGATGGCCTGTCGTACTTCGTCATGGAGTACGTGGACGGCGTGGCGCTCGATGCCTACTGCGAGGCCGCGGAGCTGCCCGTGACCGAACGGCTGCGTCTGTTTGGCCAGGTCTGCGCGGCGGTGCAGTATGCGCACCAGCGGCTCGTCATTCACCGTGACATCAAGTCGCGCAACATCCTGGTGACCGTAACAGGCACGCCGAAGCTGCTGGACTTTGGTATTGCCAAATTCCTCGACCGGGAGCTCGCTGACGGGCAGCAGACGCAAACCGCACTGCGCACCTTCACGCCGGACAACGCCAGCCCGGAACAGATTCGCGGCGAGCCGGTGACGGTGTCGACAGACGTCTACTCGCTCGGCATCCTGCTTTACCGATTGCTCACGGGTCGCGGGCCCTACCGCGCCGACCTCAAGACCGAGACAGCCATGCTCCGCGCCGTGTGCGACGAGGAACCGGTGCGTCCGAGCGATGCTGTGGCCAATCCCCGCCGTCGCCGCGAGTTGTGCGGCGATCTGGATCTCATCGTGCTCAAGGCGCTCAGGAAGGACGCGGGGCGGCGCTATGCGTCCGTCGAGCAGCTCGCACAGGACGTCGAGCGGCATCTGGATCGGCTGCCGATTCTCGCGGCGCCAGATGAGTGGAGCTATCGTTCGCGCAAGTTCGTGCGCCGTCACTGGGCGAGCGTCGGCGCGACGGCGGCCGTGATCGTCGCCCTCGGCGCAGGCGCAGCCACGACATGGTGGCAGGCACAGCGCGCCGAGCGGCGCTTCAACGACGTCCGGCAGCTGGCCCACACCTTCATCTTCGACATTCATGATGAGGTCGAAAAACTGCCGGGATCGACGACGGCGCGGAAGCTGCTGGTGACCAACGCCCTGACCTACCTGGACAGCCTGGCGACCGAGGCCGGGGGGGATGCGTCACTGCAGCGCGAGCTCGCGACGAGTTACGAGAGGATGGCCGATGTTCTCGGGCGGCCACACATGGCGAATCTCGGCGACTTGCACGGAGCCCTCGCGGCCTATCGCAAGGCGCAGGCGGCGCGCGAGCGTCTGCTGACCGCCGATCCCGGCAGCCCGGATCTGCGGCGGGATCTATCGACCACCTCGTCGAAGATGGCCCGGGTGCTGCACCTCGCGGGAGATCTCCCCGCCGGCCTCGAGGAAGCGCGCAAGGCGTCCCGCATCGAGGAGGCGCTGGTGGCGGCTGACGCCACACCGGCCGCGGCGCTTCGGCTCGCGACCAGCTATACCGTCGAAGGCTATCTCCTTGGCGCCAGCAAGCTGACGCGGGAAAGCGTCGATCGGTTTCGCCAGGCGACGGTGATCCTCGAGCCGCTGCAATCGACGGCCGGTGTGGAGTTCCAGATGCAGCTGGCACGGACCTACACCGACTTCGGCACGGTGCTCTGCCTCGGCGCGCCGGTCGCCGGTCTGGTGCCCGACCCAAAAGTCTGCCTCGAGATGTTCCAACGGGCGAATGCGATCGAAGAACCGCTCGCGCGGGCCGATCCGACGAACGTTCGTCTACAACGCAGCGTCTTTGCTGGCACCGTCCAGATCGGCGACGGGTTCGTCAGTCTGGGAGACCTACCTTCTGCGATTGGGTACTTTCGCCGTGCATGTGCAGCCGGCGAGCGCCTGGCAGCCACGGACGCCGCGAACCTTCAGGCGCAGTCCGATTTCGCGCTCGCCTGCGAGCGCCTCGGCACGTCACTGGCGCAAACTGGCGGCGCGGCCGAGGCGGTGGGTCTGCTGCAGCGCTCGTCAAGGACCCTGGCGCCAGTCCTGGCCGCCGATCCAAGCAACCACGGCAGCCGCGCGCGGGCGGCGAACGCGACGATTGGATTGGGGTTCGCGCACGCCGCACTCGCCGCCGAACCCGGACTGTCCACAGACGCTCGCGCCGGCCACTGGCGCGAAGCGAAAGCCGCTTTCCACGATGGTCTCGTGTTTTGGACCGAAATGCGGGACAACGGCCTGGTCCCAGGAACCGAAGGGGACGCGCCGGATCGGCTCGCCCGGGAAATCGCCAAGTGCGACGCCGCGCTGGCCCGCCTGCGATGACAGGAAGGGCCGCTCCTATTGCACGCTGGTCAGCTTCAACCGCAAGTCGAACACGTACGGCGCCACCCCGCCGTTCGCCCCAACGAGAACGGGATTGATGAAGTTGATGCGAGTCAGGATGCAATTGGGGTACTCGACCGTTGCCAGGACGCCGCCCCCATTCGTCGTCATTTTATTGAAGACGACCGAACGCGGCTGAATGCCTCCGGTGAGAATGGCGTTGATCCAGTCGCGAAGTTGGCGGAACGCCAAGAGGTTTGCGGTGTATCCCTTGAGGCTTGCTGTCGCCCCGACGGCAGTGACCGACAAGTCGGTAAACGAAACCACCGGGGCCCCGCCTAGATTACTGTTCGGTGCGAAGCTCCGGTCCCCGCCGCTGGTTTGATACACCCCCAGCACCTGCGTCTCCCCTAGCAGCTGGAAGGTTGGCGAGAACTGAATCGGCAGGTCTACCGCTGCATACAGGGGGTTCACCAGGCTGTCGTTCGCGTGATCAAACGTGATGAACCCTGGCTGGATGACGACGTACCCTGCCGTGGCGATGCCATCCGAGAAACCCATGATGGAGCTATCGTGCATGTGGAACCACGTCAGGTCAGTTCCGACCGCATTGAGCGCTTGGAGCCGCACTGTCACATTCCGCGTAGTTAGAGAACCAGCCAGCACGGCCGCCCATATCTGACCGAGCTCCGTAAATGGCGCATCGGGGCCAAGCATGATCTTGACCTGCGGGTACGCGTGTACAGCAGCGGGTCCCGCCGGACCTTCGACAACCGACACGTCAAGGCCGAGACGCGAGATACCTGTCGGCCTGAACGACGGCATACCGACGATGTCGACGGTCAGGTTACTGACCGCGGCGACGAGCGTATCTTCCGCGAGCGGTGCTGCGCTGACGGGTCCCGCCGGCCCGGGAGGACCCGCAGGACCAGGTCCACCCGAGGATCCGGCCAGACCTGTGGCTCCCTCCGCCCCGTTGCAGACCGGCACGGAGGTGGTGCCGTCTGCAACCACCAGTCCGCCGCCCGGACATTCGGCGGCGGTTGCGCTCCGCACGCTCGCCGCCGCGCCGCCGGGTCCTGCTGGGCCAGTCAGTCCAGCAGGGCCGGCCAGTCCAGCAGGGCCGGCCAGTCCAGCAGGGCCGGTCAGTCCAGCAGGGCCGGTCAGTCCAGCAGGACCGGTCAGTCCAGCAGGGCCGGTCGGTCCAGCAGGGCCGGCCAGCCCAGCGGTGCCCGCCGGGCCACGCTCACCCGTTGGACCCTGACCGCCTGCCGCACCAGTCGCGCCCGGGTCACCTTTCGGACCTATCGCGCCCGCCGAACCGGCTGCGCCGGGCGCACCTGTTGCGCCGGTTTCACCCTGCGCTCCCGGTAGCCCCTGCAGCCCCGTCTGGCCCGTCAGCCCCGTGGACCCTGGAAGTCCAGATTCCCCTTGCGGCCCTTGAGCACCTACGGCACCCACGCCACCCGTTGCGCCGGTGGTTCCTGGAATTCCCTGCGGACCGGCGGGCCCTGGCGCGCCCACAAACCGGTCGAGCGCGACGCGCGCCTCATTGGTACGGCAGGCCTCAGAGGCGGCGACGAACCGCACTTGTCCGTTCGTGCGGTTCACGCATATCGCTTCCGGCTTTGGCGCCTGCGCCCCGGCTTGTGCGCGCAGCAGGGCGGGAGACACGGCGGCAGCGGCCAGCGCGACGAGCGTGAGGTACCGAGCGACAACAGTCGACGTCGATTTCATCTGTACGGACATCCACATCCCCTTGACCTCACGACCGATCGCTGTGTGCTCCCCTGGTCGTAGAGGTCGCTATTTCAAGACGCGACAAAGCCACAGAAACTGGATCACGGCCGGCCTCGGAAGCGCCCGTATTCTCGGGCCAGGTCACGCACTGTGCAAGACGAGGGCATGAGATCCGACATCACGCACCTGCTTCAAGAGTGGCAGGACGGCCGGTGAAAAAACATTCCCACTCTTCCACGCGCGGAAACCGGCCAAAGAGGATCACTGCGGGAGGTTCGGCCTGTTTTGACAGGTTCTGGTGAGCCGGGTATTCTCCGGACTCACCCGACACTGATGCTGGACGAGGCCGACAAGACCGACATCACGCGCCTGCTGCAGGAGTGGCAGGACGGCAGCAAACAGGCGCTCGAGCGTCTGATCCCGCTTGTCTACAACGAACTGCACACGCTGGCATCCCGCTACCTGTCGCGTGAGCGGGGCGACCACACCCTGCAGCCCACCGCGCTCGTCAACGAGGCCTATCTCAAGCTGGCAGGGCAGCGGGCGGTCGACTGGCAGAATCGTTCACACTTCTTCGGTATTGCGGCGCAACTGATGCGGCGGATCATCGTAGATCATGCGCGGTACGACGGCCGGGTCAAGCGCGGTGGAGAAGTCGCGCGAATCTCGATTGACGACGCCGATCCCGCGGCGCCGGCTGCAGCCGTCGATCCCGCCGACGCCTTCGCACTCGACCGCGCCCTCACACGCCTCGAGGCGCTCGACCCCCAGCAGGGACGCATCGTCGAGCTCCGATATTTTGGCGGTTTGACCATTCAGGAGACGGCAGAGGTGATGCAACTGTCCACCGGCACGGTCAAGCGCGACTGGGCCGTGGCGAGGGCTTGGCTCTATCGAGAGATGACCGGGGGACCGACCCCTCCCGCCGACGACTCGGCATAGGGTGCAATCCAGGGCGACGTTTGTATGGGTTGGATCAAATTGCCTGGATCCCCAGCCAGTCGAGTGAACTAAAATCCGACTGCGACAAACGCGCCGAGCTGATGGACGATGGCGTCATCTACAGGTGAAACACCGATGATCACACGCCGGACGTTTCTCGGCGCCATTGGCGCCTCGTTCACCATCCCGCAGATCACGACGGCCGACGTCTTATTCGCCGAAGGTCAACGGCAGGGTGGAGAGTGGGGCTCACCCGTCCTCGATCTCCACTTCCACATGCGGGCGCAGCCCGCCCAGAGTCTCGCGCATCTTGACGGCGCGGGGATCGTGAAGGCGAACCTGCTCGCACGCGCGGCGGCCGGCCAACAGGTTGCCGAGTTACAAGCCGCGGCGCCTGGGCGGTTCACCTGGTTTGCGAGTGCCGATGTCGCCCAGCCTGCCGGTGTCGACGCTCTCACCCAGGCCGTGAAGACGGGCGCCCGTGGATTTGGTGAAATGAAGTTCCACCATGCGACCGATGGGCCTGAGTTCCAGCGCGCCTACGCCCTCGCGGCCGAGCTCGGTGTGCCAATCCTGATTCACTTTCAGGAAGTCGATCACACGCCAAACGAAGGCTCCTGGAGCCCGGGATTCGCCACCAAGTTCGAGTCGGTGTTGAAGGCCTTCCCCAAGACGACCTTCATCGGTCACGCCGACGCGTTCTGGGCCAATGTCAGCGCCGATTATCACAACCAAGCCGCATATCCGGACGGCCCCATCGTGCGTGGCGGCATCACCGATCGGCTGCTCGGTGACTATCCGAATCTCTACGGCGACCTATCAGCCAACTCCGGGAACAATATGCTGTCGCGCGACGCCACGTTCACCCGCGATTTCCTCAGCCGCCATCAGGACAGGCTGATGTTCGGGAGCGACTGCGGGTGCGCGGATGGACATGGCGCCGGCATCAGTCAAGGGAACAATCCGGCGGCGGCCAGACTGGCGGGCAAGTGTGTCGCGCGCGAGACGCTGACGGTCTTGAAGCGGTCGGCCGCGGATGCCGTGTTTCGCAAGATCACGTGGGACAACGTCCACACGCTGCTGGATATCGGGCAGTCACTCGAGTCCCCGAAGTAAGGCGCGCCTCACCGTCATTTCGCGGCATCGGCAGGTGGGCGTCAATTCAGCTTTTTGACCCAGAGGTTACGGACGGACACCTTGGTGATGGCCTCGATTTCAATGCCGAATTGACCCGACCAGTTGTTGGACGAGGCCGGGTCGTCGTCGATCATTACCGCCATCAACTGGCCATTGACGATGTGCAGGAATGTGCCGCCGCGGGCGATCACGGTGTAGTGGTTCCACTCATGCTGCTTCACGAGGGCACCGAGCTGCTCGCGGTCGCCGATGGTCGCCAGCAGCCGTTTGCTGCGCTCGCCGAATCCTTCCACGACTTGGCCGCGCCAGGCAAGGATCCGCATCGGCGTGTTTTCAGAATAGAACTGACCCGTGTACACGCGGCTCGGCCAGAAGTCGGCCTGTGGTCCGGTCATCATCCAGTTCAGATTGACCGGACCATTGAACGCGGTCACGGCCGGCGACACGTTGGCCAACCACGGCTGCCCCGTCCGGCTGCGGTATTGCAGTCCGCTGCCGCCGCTGCCCTCCACCTTTATTTCGAACTTCAACGAGAAGTCCTTTGCCTCCATCCGCCGGTAGGCGAGGTAGCTGTTGCCACTCGGCCGTTCCGGTGTCGACTCACCGACGATGGCGCCGTCCTCGACACGCCAGAACCTGGGATTTCCCTCCCAGCCGTCGAGTGTGCGGCCGTCGAAGATGGAGACGTAGCCGTCGTGATCGTTGAAGTCGTATGGACTCGGCTCGGTGAACTGCATGCCGCGGCCGCGTGCCTGCTGCGGCACCTTGGCGGCGGGCGATGTCTGGCCGGGCGCGGTCTGTAAAAACAATTGCCCGGCGTTGTGGGCGCCGAAACCGTATGGAATCTGAATCGTCAGTGCGGCGGCAAAGCCGATCGCGCCGCTGGTGACCACCCGCATCAGTGAACCACTCATGACATCGCCCCCTGTGTGAGACGCGCTCGCGTTACTGCCCGCGCCGCCGCATGAGATCGAGAGCGGTAGCGACGCTGGTTCCTTCCGCACGCCACGCTTTGCATGCCTACGCCCTAGTGGCCCTCACATGCCGCCCGGATCGATGCGCCAATCCCGCAGGATCGCCGCCTCGTCCCCCTGACTCATCGCCTTCTTGAAACGCGCACCGCTCCGCCCCTTGACCCGGCGTTCGCACTCGGCCCACGTGGGGTGACGCGCGAGCTGCCCGTCCACCAGACTGAGATAGGAATACGGTGTTTTAGACCGCGCGGCGCCGCGGCCGCCGGCTTCTGTCGTGCGACGCGGCACGATCGTCTCCGACGGCAGCTCGAGGATCTCGACCGAATAGCCGGGCAGCGGGCCTCGGTAGAGCGTGATCTCCAGGCCCTGCGCAAGGCCGTCGGCGATGGCATCGACGCGCTCGTTGCCGGGAATGCCGGCATGCCCGCGCACGTAGTGCCACTCCACCGCGCCCCTGCCGCGCGCCGCTACCAGTTCGTCGAGCTGCTCCCACAAATCGCGGTTCAGGACGTCGCCGCCAGTCGCGGTCTTCCATCCGCGCTTGCGCCAGCCGAAGATCCAGGCGCCAATCCCCTGAATGACGTAGGTCGAGTCGGTGTAGATAGCCAGGGCGCCCGGCACGCCGCGCAGCGCCGACAGCGCCTGGATCGCGCCCGTCAGCTCCATCCTGTTGTTGGTCGTCGTCTCGGCCGCGCGGCCGCCCAGCTCGGTCACCTCGCCCGCGGGCGTCAGGATGACCGCGCCCCATCCGCCTGGTCCGGGATTGCCTTTGGCCGCCCCGTCCGCGAACACCACAATCGGTTGCCCGTCCATTCCCGTCTAGTAGATCTCCCGCGTCTTGGCCACGATGGTCTTCGGCGGGGTCACGCCGGCCGCGATCATCACCTCGCGGACCGCGGCCTCGGTCTCGGGGGAAGGCTTGAAATTGCCGAAACGGTAGCCGGCCGCAATCGCCAGCGGCGTCCATCCGAACTTGTCGTTGCGGTTCCACAGCTCGATCCTGGCGCCCCGCGCCGCGAGGAACCTGACGACCTTCGGCAGGTTCTTGTAGGCGGCGCTGTGCATCGCGGTTTCGCCGTTGTTGTCGACCGCATGCAGATCGGCGCCGAGATCCAGGGCCACCTGCACGGCCTCCAGCACTTCGCTCTCGGTCCCCGCGTCCTCACCGGGGGACCGCGTGGCGAGGCCGGCGGCGGCCATCAGCGGTGTGCTGTTGTCGGCATTCGGCAGCAGCGGGTCGGCGCCGAGGGCCGCCAGCGTCTTCATCAGCTCGGCATCGGCGGTCAGTGCGGCCAGCATGAACGGCGTCGCGCCAATCTCGTTGAGCCGGGTGTTGTTCAGGTTCAGTTTCTTGGTCATCCGCGCGTTCGGGTTGGCGCCGCGGGCCGCGAGCTTTCTCACGAGCTCGAGGCTGGTCAGGTTGCCGGACCCTTCGGGCGCGGGATCGTTGTCACCCACGCCCGGCTTGCGGACGGCCGTGATCGCATGGAGGACGGTGTAACCCGTCAGATCGGCGTTGGGATTCGCGCCCGCGTCGAGCAGGTCCGCCGCCAGTTCGAAATGGGCGTTGGCCACCGCCAGGAGCAGGGCGCTGGTGCCGGCTCGCGGCAGCGGGCCGCCATAGCCCTTCCGCCGCGGCCCGTCGAGCGGGATCGCTTCGTTGACGTCGGCGCCGGCCTTCAGCAAAAGACGGACGACCTCGCGGCGTCCTTCCCTGACGGCGAAGAACAGCGGCGAGAAGCCGGACGGCACGCGCGCGCGCACGTCGGCGTCGGCGTCGATCAGCACCTGCACGACTGGCGCATGTCCTTCGGCCGCGGCCCACATCAGCGCGGTCTGGCCGCGGCGGTCATCCCTGCTCTCGATCCTGGCGCCGTTGGACAGGAGCGCCTTCACGGCGGCCACCGACCCGGTTCGCGACGCCGTCATCAGCGCCGTTTCGCCGCCAGGAAGCACGGCGTTCGGATCGGCACCGGCCTTCAGCAGCAGTTCGACCATACCCGCGTTGGCGTTGGTGCAGGCGAGAGACAGCGGCGTGACACCGTAGCGGCTCGCCGCCGACACGTCGGCGCCGGCGCGAACCAGCAGCGTCGCAACCTCGAGGTCGTCGTGGTGCGCCACCCAGTGGAGCGCCGTCATGCCGTCGACCTGGGGAGTGTTCACGTCGACGCGCTGTTGCAGCAGCGCGCGGAGCGCCGGCCGGTCCATTCGTTCCGCCGCGTCGGCCAGCGGCGCCGGCAGCGCGGCCCCGTGCACGCTCGCGGCCGCCGCCAGCCAGAGAACGGCGATGCTAGAGCGCCAGCAGTTCATCGACTTTGCCCTTGCTGTCGGCGAAGGCGTCCATCCGCACGCCGACGCGCTCGAGCAGCGTGAGGTGCAAGTTGGCCAGCGGGGTCGGCTCGGCGTACCTGATATGACGCGCCCCGGTAAGCCGGCCCGCTGCGCCGCCGGCCACCAGGATGGGCAGATCGACGTGGTCGTGGATGTTGGGGTTGCCCATGCCACTGCCGTAGAGATACAGCGAATGGTCCAGCAGGTTGCCGTCGCCGTCCGGTGTCGCTTTCAGCTTCTGGAGGAAATAGGCGAACAGCGAGACGTGGAAGGCGTTGATTTTCGCCATCCGCGCAACCTTCTCCGGGTCATTGCCGTGATGGGTGAGCGGATGATGCGGGTCGGACACGCCAATCTCGTTGTAGGTGCGATTGCTCGTCTCGCGCGCGAGCTGGAACGTGATCACCCGGGTGACGTCGGCCTGGAGCGCCAGCACCTGCAGGTCGAACATCAGCCGCGCGTGGTCGGCGTACGAGGCCGGGACCCCGGCCGGTCGATCGAGATCGGGCAGCGCCTGGTCGGCGGTGGCGGCCTCGGCTTTCTGGATGCGGCGCTCCACCTCTCGCACGGTGTCGAGATACTGCCCGACCCTCGCGCGATCCTCGTGTCCGAGGCTCTGCTGCAGCCGCGTGATGTCGTCACGCACCCAGTCGAGCAGGCTGGCCCGGCGACGCAGTGCCGCCCGCCGATCACCGGCACTGCCGCCCTCGCCAAACAGCCGCTCGAACACCACCCGCGGGTGTGCTTCGGCCGGCAGCGGCGTGGTCGGCGACGACCACGAGAGATTGTTCTGGTAGACGCAGGCGTAGCCGTTGTCGCACTGTCCGATCGTCTGCAGCAAGTCCATCGACAGCTCGAGCGACGGCAGCAGCGTCTGGTGGCCGATCTCTTTCGCCGCAATCTGATCGACGGTCGTGCCCAGGTAGTAGTCGGTGCTCTCGGTCCACTTCGCCTTCGCGGCGCTCAGGAACGCGGCGTTCGAGGTGGCATGGGTGCCAGGATAGGCGTTCTTCAACTCCAGATTCGAAATGACGGTGAGCTGATCGACCACCGGCCGGAGAGACTCCAGCGTGGGAGACAACGTCACCAGCGGGCCGGCTCCGGGCGGTGTCCAGCGGGGGAGATCGCATCCCATCGGCATGTAGACGAAGCCCAGGCGGCGCACCGGTGCGGCCGCGCTCCTCGCCAGCGCGGTCATCGACGGCACCATCGCATCGAGCAGCGGCAGCGCCACGGTCGCGCCCATGCCGCGCAGAAACGTCCGCCGCGGCAACGCCTTTTTGGTGATGATCATGACGACTTCCTCATCTGAAACGGCTGGCTTTTGACGATGGCGAGGATGATCGAGGACATCGGGAAATTCTGCGCCCTGGTGTCGCGGACGATGGCGCGAGTCGTGGGCGCGTCGTAGTATTCGACGCCCCGCCCGAGCGCGTAGGTCAGGAGCTTCTCGGTGAAGGTGCCGACGAACAACTCGGGGCGTCGGAGCAAGGCGGTTTCGAGGCCCCGGACGTCGGCAAACGTGCTGCCGTCGGGCAGCCCGCCGGAGGCGTCGATCGCGGCGCCGTCCTCGACCGTCCGGCGGCGCCCGACCGCGTCGAACTTCTCCAGCGCCAGGCCGAGCGGGTCCATGATGTTGTGGCAGCCGGCGCAGGCCGGGTTCCGCCGGTGCTCGGCCAGGCGCTGGCGCACCGCGAAACTGCCGCTCACGGTGTTGTCCTTGAGCGCCGGGACGTCGGGCTGCGGCGGCGGCGGCGGTACGCCCAGCAGATTGTCGAGGATGTATTTGCCGCGCAGCACCGGCGAGGTGCGGTTGGCATACGAGGTGACCGTCAGGATACTGCCCTGGCGCAGCAATCCGCCCCGCCAGTCGTTGTCGTCAAGCGTGACGCGCCGGAACCGGCTGCCGTAGACATGAGGGATGCCGTAGTGCTTGGCCAGCCGCTGGTTCACGAAGGTGTAGTTGGCGCGCAGCAGATCGAGGACGCTGCGGTCCTCGCGCAGGACGCTCTCGAAGAAGAGCTCGGTTTCCTGGCGGAACGCCTGGCGGAGGTTGTCGTCGAAATCAGGGAAGAGGCGCATGTCGGGCGTGATCGAATCCAGATTGCGCAGGTGCAGCCACTGCGCCGCGAAATTGTTGACGAGCGCCCGGGAGCGTCCATCCGCCAGCATGCGCCGGACCTGTTGATCGAGCACGGCCGGATCGTGCAGGGTTCCGGCAATTGCCGCGTCGAGCAGTTGATCGTCGGGAATGCTGCTCCATAAAAAGAAGGAGAGCCGCGAGGCGAGCTCGAGGCCGCTGATGCGGTAGGGGGTGCCCGGCGGCACTGCCGGCGCGCGTTCGACGCGGAACAGGAACTCAGGACTCACCAGCACCGCCGAGAGCGCCATCTCGATGCCCGAGTCGAAATCACCGTCCGCGCGTGCGGTGCGGTAGAGCGCCAGCGGACCCCGCACGTCGGCGGGCGTGACCGGGCGACGGTAGGCCCGGCGCATCAGCCTGGTCAGGATTCGCGTGGCGGCCTGGTCGCCCTGATCGGCCTGGCTTGGGGTCGCCCGGCGCGACCCGAAGATCCGCCGCCGGCTGGGCGTATCGCCAGGGCCCTGTGCCGCATACGGACCGACAATCGAGACCGAGTAGATGGCCGGCTGGATCCGCGGATGCCGATACGAGTTGAAGTGGGTCTCGTAGGGCTGGCGCGGGCTTTCCAGCAGCACCGACGGCTTCTTCGGAAAAGCCACGCCCAGCACGTGCGGACCGGCGCGCACCGGCACGCGGACCTTGAGGTGCTGGTCCACCGTTTCGTGCGACGGCTGGGCGCCGGCTGCGACGCCGGCCTCGCGCGTTGGCGGCTTGACCGTGAACTGCTGCAGCCGTTCGCGGTCGAGCATCAGTTCGAGGTCGTGCGGCTCGCTCAAGCCCTCGACGTGCTCGTCGCGGTCGCGCGAGAGGCGGATCTGGATGTCGTATTCACCGTCGAGCGGAAACGTATAGCGAACCACGGCCCCGCCGCGGGTGCCGAGCGGCAGCCCTTCGAGGTGCTCCTCCTGGGTGAGATCGGCCGGGATCCTGATGGTGTCGCCGCCGGGCGAGCGAGTGGGCCGTCCCACCGCCACACGGCTGATCGTCTGGGCGGCGGAGACATACCGGTCGAGCAGTGTCGGCGATAAATCGCCCACGGTCACGTTGTCGAAGCCGTAGCTGGCGTCGTCCGCTGGCAGCAGCGCGACGACATCGACGTCGAGCGCGAGCAAATCGCGGATGGCGTTCTGGTACTCGGTTCGGGTGAGGCGCCGGATCGACGCGGTCCGGCCGGGATTGGGGGTGGCGCGCGCCGCGCGATCGAGCGAGCCCTCGAGCGACGCGATCACCGCATCGTAGGTGGGCTCGTCCGGCCGTTCCTGGGCGACCGGCGGCATCTGCCGCGCCCGAAGTTTCCGGATCACCTTCTCCCACACCTCCGGATGCCGGTCGACACTGTCGGCGGTGATGGTATCGAGGGCGAGTCCACCCTTGCTGTGGTCGGTGTCGTGGCAGGACAGGCAGTAGGCGTCGACGAGCCGGAGATGAGCGTCGGCCGGCGCGGATGGGCTCGGCCGGAATGGCCGGGCTTCGAGCGTGAACACGAACCCGCCGGCCGCCAGCAGGGCAACGACGCCGCCCAGCGAGCACGGTCCCACCCACGGTCTGACCAGACTCATTCGGGCCATGATACGCGCTCGGCGGGGGACAGTCCAGAACCACCGGCAGCGCTGGCCGCCCTTGGAGCCACCACCCGGCGTGTCGTCACACCCGACGACTTGACACGGCACGCTTTGCCATGTAAAGCATGTGACTTGGTGATGCCAAGTCAGACCCCCGGCACGTCGACACCCGACGAGCTTGTGGATCGAGTCGAGTTGCGCATCCGCAGTTTCGCTCAGGGCGGCGACGCCGGCGTCGCCGACCGGCGTGAGGCTGCGCTGTGACGCCCAATCGCGCGGTGAGGCCGTCCGCGAGTGGCCGTACCACCTGGGTCCTGGTCGCGACGTTCGCCGTCGCGATGGCCTGGGTCGAGGCCGCTGTGGTCTACGACCTGCGCGTGTTGGTCGATCGCATGGAGCCGTACCAAGCGAATCCGCTGCCGCTGGCGGGCGCGCTTGGCGGCATCGAACTCGCGCGCGAAGGAGCCACGCTCGTGATGCTCGGCGCGGTCGGTGCGCTTGCCGGCCGCACGGCCCGTGCGCGCCTCGCCTACGCCGCCATCGCGTTCGGCGTCTGGGACATCTTCTATTACGTGTTCCTGAAGGTCATGAGCGGCTGGCCGAAGTCACTGTTCGACTGGGACATCCTCTTCCTGCTGCCGTTGCCCTGGTGGGGGCCTGTCGTGGCGCCTGCCGCCATCGCCGTGCTGATGATCGTGTGGGGAACGCTTGCGACCGCGTCATCCGATCCATCGCCAGGCAGGGAAGGCGAGTCTCGACTCTGGCCCGCGGCGGGCCTCGGCGCAGCGCTCGCGCTCTACGTCTTCATGGCCGATTCACTGCGGGCCGTGCCGGACGGACTCGAGGCCGTGAGAATGGTGCTCCCCGTGACATTCCACTGGTCCCTGTTCCTGGTGGCGCTTGCGCTGATGGCGGCGCCTGTCGCGCCAATGATGTGGGCGGCTTCCAGAACAGCCACGCGGTGATGCCGGGCCGGCCGTGCTACGCTTCGCGCATTCGGCGGCCACTATTGCGTTCATTGCTGGAGGCGACACCATGAATCGTCGTGATCTACTGGGCACCCTCTCGATGGCTGGCGGGGCGTCAATGCTCGGTTCCGGGCAACCCCTGGCCAACGCGCTCGCGTCCGGGTCCTTTGCCGGTTTTGCCCAGGCGGTGGCGGGCACCGCGCCGGTCAAGATCCGCGACATCAAGACGATCCTCACGGCCCCGAATCGGATCCGGCTGGTCGTCGTGAAAGTGGAGACGACGGAGCCGGGGCTCGTCGGCTGGGGCTGCGCGACGTTCACGCAGCGGGCACTGGTCGTGCAAACGGCGCTCGAACAGTACCTCAAGCCGTTTCTGATCGGGCGCAACGTCGATGAGATCGAGGACATCTGGCAGTCGTGCTACATGAGCTCGTACTGGCGCAACGGCCCTGTGCTCTTCAATGCCATGAGCGGCGTCGACATCGCGTTGTGGGACATCAAGGCTAAACGCGCCGGGATGCCGCTCTATCAGCTGCTCGGCGGAAAAGTGCGGCACGGCGCGGACTGTTACTACCATGCGAGCGGCGCCAGTTTCACGGAGGTCGAAGAGAACGCGCGGCGTGGCATGGGGCTTGGCTTTCGTCACGTCCGGGTGCAGGTCGCCACGCCGGGCTACGCGAGTTACGGCGCGCGCAGCGCTGCGCCCGCGGCGGTCAACCCATCGAGCGAAGCCATCGGTCCGACCAATCCGCGCGCGATCTGGGAGCCTGCGCCCTACGTGCGCATGCTGCCGAAGTTCTTCGAACACCTGCGGACCACGCTCGGCGAGGACGTCGAGCTGCTGCACGACGTGCACGAGCGCGTGACGTTGAACCAGGGAATCAACCTGTGCAAGGCGCTCGAGCCCTATCGCCTGTTCTTTCTGGAGGACCCGTTCCCGCCCGAAGACAACGACCATTTCCGCCTGCTGCGCCAGCAGACGAGCATCCCGATTGCGATGGGCGAGCTGTTCAACACGCAGCACGAGTACCTGCCCCTGATCAAGGACCGCCTGATTGACTTCATCCGCATCCACATTTCGCAGATCGGCGGCTTGAGCCCGGCGCGCAAGGTGGCGGCGCTGTGCGAGTACTTCGGGGTCCGCACCGCGTGGCACGGCCCCGGCGACGCCTCGCCGCTGGCGCATGCCGCGCAGCTGGCCCTGGAACTGGCGAGCTACAACTTCGGCGTCCATGAGGG
>JBKJRJ010000483.1:0-4338 GCA_046594705.1 Vicinamibacterales bacterium | reverse complement strand
GAATATGTGTCGGGCGGCACCTTGTGGCGATGGCTGCAGGACAGCATCCGCACGTCGGCGACCAGCCAGCTGCCGCCCCGGACGAGACGGAGGTGGCCGACCGGCGGGCCGGTCGGGTTTCTGGCGCCAGCCGTTCCGTAGTAACGCGAGTCGTACCAGTCGGAGACCCATTCCCAGACGTTCCCCGCCATGTCGGACAACCCATACCCGTTCGGGGGATAGGATCGGCAGGGCGTGGTCCCGTGCGTTGGCTTGAGCGCGGGGTCGACCAGGAAGTTCGCCATGTTCCGGTCAAGACGATCGCCCCACGGATAGCGTTTGGACTCCGCCCCGCCGCGCGCGGCCTTTTCCCACTCCGCTTCGGTCGGCAGCCGGAAGGCTTTGCCGGTGGACGCGGACAGCCACGCGCAATACGCCACGGCATCGTCGTAGCGGACCAGCGTGACCGGGTGGTCGGCGCGGTCGATCGAGGGGTGGCCGTCCTCCCACACGTACGGCGTGCCGACCTGGCGGAAGGAACGCTCGCGTTCGGCGCCGCCGGCCTTCACGACGAGGGGCAGTTCGTAGATGGCGGGCGAGCGGTGGCCGGAGTCGCGGGTGAACCGGGAATACTCGGCGTTGGTGACCGGCTGCAGGCTCAGGAAGAAGTCGTCGACGTGGACGCGATGGAGCGGACGCTCATCCTCTTCGGCATCCTCGGAACCCATGAGGAATTCGCCGGCGGGTATTAACGCGAGCTCGGGCGCGAGGTCGGATGCCATGCGGACGTTCAAAAGGATACACTTTCGGCCCATGAGGCTTGAAACGTTCGCGCTCGAGCGGTTCCAGTCGATCTGGGAGAACCGGGTCGCGTGGAACATCTCGGAGAGCGGCGTCCACCCCTTGCGCGTCTCGGAACTGGTGGACAACCCGGCGCTGCACGACGCTCTCATGGAGCAGGAACTGGGCTACCCGCAGACCAACGGCACGGTCGAACTGCGGGAATGCGTCGCCCGCCTGTATCCCGGGGCGACCCCCGATCACATCCAGGTCACCAACGGTGGCTCCGAGGCCAACTGCATCCTGCTGATGCGGCTGGTCGAGCCGGGCGACGAAATCGTGTTCATGACGCCGAACTACATGCAGGCGGCCGGGCTGGCGCGCGGGCTTGGAGCGACCGTGCGGCCCTGGCCGCTGCGCGTCGCGGAGTACACGGACGCGGCAGGTCACCGGACGTCGAAGTGGGGCGTGGACCTCGCCGAACTGCAGACATTGGTCTCGCCGAAAACGCGCGCCATCCTCCTCTGCAACCCGAACAACCCCACCGGCGCGCGGCTCGACGCCGCCACGCTGGACGCGATCTGCCGCGTCGCCTCGTCGGTGGGCGCGTGGGTGATCGACGATGAGATCTATCGCGGCGCGGAGCGCGAAGCCGACGACACCCCCACTGTCTGGGGCCGCTACGAGCGCGCGGTGGTGACGAGCGGCCTGTCGAAGGCCTATGGGCTGCCGGGACTTCGCATCGGGTGGGTGGCGGCGCCGCCGGACCTGATCGCGGATCTGTGGGCCATCCACGACTACACGACCATCGCGCCCGGAGGCGTCAACGATCGCCTGGCGAGGATCGCGCTGGAGCCGGCGCGGCGCGCCACGCTGCTCGCCCGCACCCGCGGCATCATCCGGGCGAACTACCCGCTGGTCCGTCGCTGGATCGAGCAGCAGGAAGGCCTCAGCCATGTCGCTCCGGAGGCGGGCGCCATCGCGTTCGTGCGGCACACGCATCCCTTTCGTTCATCAGAGCTCACCGAGCGCCTGCGGGAGGAACGCAGCGTGCTGCTGGTCCCCGGCGACTATTTCGACATGGACGGCTACCTGCGCATCGGCTTCGGCTCGGATCCGAAGTATCTCGAATCGGCGCTGACCCTGACTGGGGAGTTCCTGAGCTCGGTCGGCGCGCATGCGCGCTGATCTCGCCCTGGTCGGTTTCGGCCACGTCGGCCGCCGGTTCGCGCGGCTCCTCGAGGAGCGCCGTGACTGGCTGTCGCTCGACTACGACCTCGATTGCCGGATCGTGGGCATCGCGACGCGGCACCACGGGAGCGTCTTCCAGCAGTCGGGCGTGGACGCGGTGGCCAGCGCCGTCAGCGTGGAAGGGGGCCATCCGCTGAACGAAACCGGCGCCCCGCTGGCGGGTGACAGCGCCGATGTCATCCGCAGGCTGGCGCTGAGCGACGCGCCGTTGAAGGTCGTGATCGAGACCACGACGCTCGACATCACTGCCGGCCAGCCGGCGATCGATCACATCCGGACGGCGCTGCAGGCCGGGTGTCACGCGGTGACCGCCAACAAGGGACCCGCCGCCTTCGCGTTCGAGGAGCTGAGCGCGCTGGCCTGCGATCGCGACGTCTCGTTCCTGTTCGAAGGCGCGGTCATGGACGGGGTGCCGATCTTCAACCTGGTCCGCGAAACGCTGCCGGCGGTCGAGGTCACCGGCTTCCGCGGGGTGATCAACAGCACGACCAATCACATCCTCAGCGCGCTCGAGGACGGCGAGGGGTTCGACGCCGCGCTGCAGCGGATGCAGGAGATGGGCATTGCGGAAGCGGACCCGTCGCTCGACGTGGACGGCTGGGACGCGGCGGCCAAGACCGCGGCGCTGGCAAACGTCCTGATGCGCGCGCGGATGACTCCTCAGAGCGTCGAACGCGAAGGGATCGGGCCCGCGACGGCGCGCCTGGCGATGGCGGCCAAGGCGCGCGGCGCGCGCGTGCGGCTGGTGGCGTCGGCACGGCGCACCCCCCAGGGCGTTGTCACGTCCGTGCGGCCCGTCGAGCTGCCGGAGACCGACCTGCTCGCCGGCTTGCGTGGGATGGCCAATGCGCTGGTCCTGCAGACCGACCTGCTCGGCGAGATCGCGATCTGCCAGCTGGGCGGCAGCCTGACGCAGACCGCCTATGCGCTGCTCAGCGACCTGGTGACGATCCGCCGCCGGCAGCGGTCAGCGCCTCACGGAGCCGGGCCTGGTCGAAGCCTGTGACGACCTGGTCATTGATCACGGTGACCGGAACCGACCGCGCGCCGAGCTTCATCAGCTCGTCGTAGGCGGCGTGATCCTCTTCGATGTTTTTGGTCTCGAACGGGTGGCCTTCGCGTGAAAGAAACTCTTTCACCATGTCGCACGCCCGTCAATGCGCGCCGGAGTAGACCGTAATCTTCATGGAACCCATTATGCGCCCGCTCGACGGCCTGCTGGTGCTCGACTTCTCGCGTGTGCTCGCGGGCCCCTACTGCAGCATGCAGCTCGGCGATCTGGGCGCGCGCGTGATCAAGATCGAGCAGCCGGGCAAGGGTGACGACACGCGGGCGTGGGGGCCGCCGTTCGTCGGACGCGAAAGCGCCTACTTCCTCAGCGTGAACCGCAACAAGGAGAGCCTCGCGCTCGATCTGAAGCAGCCACACGCGCGACCGATCCTCGATGCGCTGCTGGCTCGCGCGGACGTGGTGGTGGAGAATTTCCGCCCCGGCACCATGACACGGCTCGGGCTCGGCTATCCCGAAATCGCCACGCGCTACCCGCGGATCGTCTACTGCTCCATCTCGGGATTCGGGCAAACCGGGCCGCGGCACACCGAGGCCGGCTACGACGCGATGATGCAGGCGGAAGGCGGGCTGATGAGCATCACCGGCGCGGCCGACGGTCCGCCGTTCCGCCTCGGCGTGGCGATTGGCGACATCGCCACCGGCATGTTCGCGGTCCAGGGGATTCTGGCCGCGCTCTTCGCGCGC
Source organism: Vicinamibacterales bacterium (assembly GCA_046594705.1). Lineage (GTDB taxonomy): Bacteria > Acidobacteriota > Vicinamibacteria > Vicinamibacterales > 2-12-FULL-66-21 > JAICSD01. The sequence continues at coordinate 573 of JBKJRJ010000483.1, read as the reverse complement.
GAGCGGTCGGGTGGGCAGGCCGGCGGTCAGCACGTTGACATCGCCATGCTCGACGCGGTCACCGCGCTGCTCACCTACCAGGCGTCGATCGCGCTCTCCACCGGTCGCACGCCGGAGCGGATGGGCAACCGCCACCCCTCGATCGCGCCCTACGACACCTTCGCGACGCGCGACGGCGACTTCGTGCTGTCGGTCGGCAACGACGATCAGTTTCAGCGGCTGGCGCGGGTGCTCGACCGTCCCGACCTGGGCGCGGACCCGCGCTTTACGACCAATGCCGATCGCGTCGTGAACTGCGAGGCGCTGCGACAGGCGCTCTCGCCCGCGCTGGCCGGCTGGTCGCGGGCCGCCCTCGTGGGCAGGCTGACCGCCGCCGGGGTCCCGTGCGGCGCCGTGCGTTCGGTCACCGAAGCGCTCGCGGATCCGCAAGTCGCGGCAAGGGACATGATCGTCCCACTGGAACACCTCACCGCCGGCCCGATTCGCGTCCTGGGCACGCCGTTGAAGCTCTCAGCGACGCCCGCCGCGGTGCGCACGCCGCCGCCCGTGCTGGGCCAGCACACGGCCTCGATA
>JBKJRJ010000345.1:0-3280 GCA_046594705.1 Vicinamibacterales bacterium | reverse complement strand
CGAGACTTCGTGATGTACTTGCGCGGCGAGGTGCTGGGGCAGCCCTACTTGACGCTCGTGGAAAAACACGACGCCGAGTGACGATTCGCCTGCTCAGCTACAACATCCAGCGCGGCGGGGCGGGCCGTGAGGACGCCCTGCTGTCCGTCATCCGCTCCTGCGCGCCCGACATGGTGGTCTTCCAGGAAGCCACCCGTCCTGCCGTCATCGAGCAGCTCGCGAAGCAGTCGGGCATGTTGATGTCGGCGTCCATGCCGAAGCTGTCGCTCGGATTCATGAGCCGTATTCCGATCGCGCACTACGCGTGGCATCGTCCCCGCGTGTCGAGACATGCCTTTCTCGAAATCGTCCCCGAGGGTCTGCCGGTGCGGGTGTTCGGCGTGCACCTCAGCGCGGTGTTCTCGGCATGGACCGAGGGGCGGCGCGTCTTCGAGCTGCGCGCCCTGCTCAACAGCATCAGGCGGCACCAGGACGGGTTCCACGCGCTGGTCGGGGACTTCAACACGATCGCGCCGGGCGAGTTGCTCGACTTCGCCTCCCTGCCGCACAAGGTCCGCGCGACCGTGTGGCTGAGCGGCGGCACGATCCGCTGGCGGACCACGCAGGTCGTCAAGGATGCCGGCTACGCGGACGCCTTCCGCACCCTGCACCCCGCGGATCCCGGCCTGACGCTGCCGGCGTCGAAGCCGCAGGTCCGCCTGGACTACCTCTTCGTCCCCGAGACCCACATCGAGCGCGTGATCAGCTGCGAGGTGGTGCGCTCCGAGCCCGCGGCCAAAGCCTCCGACCACCTGCCGTTACTTTCGGAACTGCAGGTATGAGCGGAACGCTGGCGGCCGGGGCGGGTGACTGATGGAAGCGGTCCTCGAGAGAAAGCTCGACGACGTCGACTACTGGCGGCAGATCTACGACATGAAGCCGGCGACCGTGACCGTGTCCCGCCGGGACCCGGCTGACTTCAAGCAGCGCCAGCTCGTGGTCTATCTCGATGGCCAGCGACGGGGAGACATCCTGTTCGGGGAGTCCCTCACGCACGAAATCTCCCCCGGTCCGCATCGCCTCCGCGTCAGCAATACGCTCGTCTGGAAGAGCGTGACGTTCGAGGCCAAGGCGGGCGAGGATGTGCGTTTCGAGGCCATCAACCGGCCGGGGAAGCTGACGTATCCGATGCTCGTCATTCTGGGCGCCGGCCCGCTGTATGTGACGCTGCGGCGGGTGCGGTGACGCGCCCGACGGTTCATCGTTCGCAAGAATTGGTTGAGGGTGATTCCAATCAAGGATAGACTCCCGGCCGTTCCTGTCTTCTAGCCATGGGGTGCCACTTGCGCCGACTCAAACTCTCGTCGCGGATGATCCTCGCGGTCGTGCTGGCGGTGATCCTGCCGCAGCAGTCCGCGATATCGCGTATGCAGTCCGTTCCACCGCCCGCCGGCCAGGAGCCGGTCCGGCTGCCCCTCGACCTCTTCCAGTTGCCAGAGGGGTTCGAGATCACCGTGTGGGCGTCGACGCCGATGCTCTACAACCCGACCAACATCGATATCGACAAGGACGGGCGCATCTGGGTGGCGGAGGGCGTTCGCTACCGCTCCCACCATGCGCGGCAGCCCGAAGGGGACCGCATCGTCGTCCTGGCGGACACCGACGGCGACGGCAAGGCCGACCGCAAGCACACCTTCGTTCAGGAACCCGGCTTGATCGCGCCGCTCGGCGTGTCTGTCATCGACAACAAGGTGGTGGTGTCGCAGCCGCCCGACCTGATCGTCTACACGGACGTCGATCGCAACCTGAAATTCGACCCGGCGGTGGACAAGCGCGAGGTGCTGCTGACCGGCTTCCAGGGGATCAATCACGACCACTCGTTGCATTCGGTGACGGTCGGCCCGGACGGCAAGTGGGTCTTCAACAGCGGCAACACCGGTGGGATGTTCACCGATCGGTCCGGCAAGACGTTCCGGATCTTCGGCTCCTACCGTCCCGGCCCGGTGGGGCCGTTCACGTTTCCGCACGATCCGGCGCTCTTCGCGGGCAAGCCCAGTGACGACGGGCATGTCTACGTGGGCGGGTTTACGGTCCGCATGAATCCCGACGGGACCGCGGCGGAAATCATCGGCCAGAACTATCGCAACAGCTACGAGCAATCCGTCACCTCGCTCGGCGACGTCTTCCAGAACGACAACGACGATCCGCCGGCATGCCGCGTCAGCTGGGTCATGGAGTACGCCAACTTCGGCTTCTCGTCGAACGACGGTCAGCGGACGTGGCAGGCGGACCGGCGGCCCGGCCAGACGGTTCAGGTCGCGGAGTGGCGGCAGGACGATCCGGGGATGGCGCCGGCGGGTGACGTCTACGGCGGTGGGTCGCCCACCGGCAATGTCTTTTACGAGAACGGTGCGCTGGGTTCCGGATGGGAAGGGACCTTCTTCGCGGCCGAGCCCGGGCGGAACGAGGTCTTTGCCTATCGTCCGCAGCGCAAGGGCGCCGGCTTCAGCCTCGACGACCGCAAAATATTCCTGACCTCGAACGCGGCACGAAAGTATGCCGGTTCGGACTTCATCGGCGGCAACAGCACGGCGAAAGGGGCGATCGAGACCCTCTTCCGGCCGTCGGATGTGGCCGTTGGTCCCGACGGCGCGCTCTACATCAGCGACTGGATCGACGCGCGGGTCGGCGGCCACACCGATCTCGACGACACCACGTCCGGCGCGATCTACCGCATCGCCCCGAAGGGGTTTGTGTCGAAGAACCCGGTCTTCGATGCGACGACGATCGATGGCCTGATCACCGCGCTGCGGTCGCCGGCGGTCAACGTCCGGGCGATCGGGTTCGAGGGGCTGAAAGCGCGCGGTGCCGCGTCGGTGAACGCGGTGGCGGGGCTGCTCGCCGATCCCAACCCCTACCTGCGCGGCCGCGCCGTCTACCTGCTGTATCAGCTGGGTCCTGAGGGACGTCAGCGCGCGGGCGCGCCCGAGTCTCACACCGATCCCGCGATGCGCATCGCGGCCTACCGCGCGATGCGGCGCGCAGGGCTCGACGTCCAGCCGATCGCCGCGCGTCTCGCGCGCGACGCCGACCCGGGCGTCCGGCGCGAGGTGGCGCTCTCGATGCGCGACGTGCCCGCCGCCCAATCCCTTGGCGTCCTGGTCGACGTCGCGCGCGGCTTCGACGGGCAGGATCGCAGCTACCTGGAAGCGTTGGGTACGGGTGCGACCGGCAAGGAACCTGCGCTCTACGACCGGCTGCGGCGCGAGCCTGGCGTGCCGGCCGATCCGGTGGCGTGGCC
>JBKJRJ010000270.1:0-3710 GCA_046594705.1 Vicinamibacterales bacterium | reverse complement strand
ATGAGGTAGTCGCGCACGATGCCCGCCCGCGCACGCGACCGCAGGTACTGCTCGTCGCGCGTGCTCCGCTGCGCATAGCCTTCGACGATCACAATACCTGACGCGACGTACTCCAGGTGGGGCGCTATCGCGGAATCGACCCACTCTTTGCCGGGCGCGGTCAACCGCTCGTTCTCCGGGTGATCCGGCTCCGGTTCGAACAGCAGATCGGCGTGGCGCCAGACGCGGACCACGCGACGATCGCTGCCCTTGGTGAGGGCGCCCCGCCGGTACTCCGCCGGAGACATCTGCGCGAGGTCGAAGTAGCCCCGCTTTTTGAAGAAGCCGCGCAGCAGAATATTGTGCTTCAGCGCGTCCATGTTTTCCGCCAGGCCCTCTATCGCCGAGCGCGCATCGTCCATCGTCTGCTTGACGCTCGCGGTCATGCCCTGGACCGGACCGTCCTTGGACTGGAAGCCTTCGAGGGTCTTTTTCGCGTTCGCCACCAACTGCCTGGTGTCGACGGCGATTCCGTCCGCCTGCTCGGCGATGGCCGTCACCCGCTTGTACAGCTCGTCATCGTTGACGAGTTTGCCGATGGTGCCGTTTCCTGAGCGAATTTGCGCAGAGATCTGCGCGGCGTCGCTGGAGAGGAGTGCGCCGGCGGCCGCCATCTTCTTCACATCGGGGGTGACGTTGACGAGCAACTTGTTCGCGTTATCGACGGTGTCGCCGACGGCGACGACGGTGCCCTCCACCTCGGCCTTCATTTCGTCGAACGTGTCGTTCACCTTCTTGACGGTGTCGCCCATCTGCTGCATGAGGTCGGCAATCTCGAACGGCTCCTTGCCGGCAATCGTCCCGTCGGAGGCGACCGGCGGAGCGGCGTCCGTTCCCGCGCCGATCCCGAGAAAGCTCCCGCCGACGAGTCCTTCGGTCTCGATCGTCGCGAGGGAATCGGTGCGCACCAGCTGGTGCAAGTCCTCGGTGATTTCGACCTTCACCCGGAACCTTCCGCTGGGGCTGTTCGGCGGGACGATCTGCGTGATGGCTCCGGCCTTGGCGCCGCGCACGCGCACGATCGCGCCCGGCTGGAGACCGGTGATCTTCTTGAACTCGGTGTAGACCGTGAACTTCTTCGCGAAGGCCATCTGACGATCGCCGATCATGAACAAACCGACGGTGAACAGCAGGATGCCGCCCAGCACGAACACGCCGACGCCCGCCAGCCTTGCCGGTGTGGCCATTAACCGCCTCCCTGTGCGCGCATGAACGCCTGCACGACCGGATCGTCGCTTGCGTCGAGGGTTTCGAGCGTCCCGCTCGCGAGCATTCGCCCATCCTGAAGCACGGCGAATCCGTCGCCGATGACGCGCGCGCTCGGAATGTGGTGGGTCACCACCACGAGCGTCGTCCCCCCCTGTTTCGTCTTCACGAGCAGCTCATCGATCTCGGCGGCCGTGATCGGATCGAGGCCTGCGCTCGGCTCGTCGACCAGCAGGATCGGCGGGTCGAGCGCCATGGCGCGCGCGAGCCCGGCCCGCTTCTTCATCCCGCCGGACAGATCCGCGGGCATCTTGTCGAAATCCTTGTCGAGACCCACATCCGCGAGCCGTGTCATCGCACGCTCGCGGATCTCGGCCTCGGACCAGTTGGTGTGGCGCCGCATCGGAAAGGCCACGTTCTCGCCGACGGACATCGAATCGAACAGCGCCGCGTTCTGAAAGACGAATCCCATGTGCTTGCGGACCTCCGCGAGCTCGCGCCCGGCGAGCGCGGTGATATCGCGCCCCTCGACAAATACTTTCCCGCGGTCCGGCCGCATCAGCCCGACGATGTGACGGAGTGCGACGCTTTTGCCGGTGCCGCTGCGTCCAAGCAGGCAGAACGCTTGGCCCATCGGAATCTCGAACGAAATATCGTCGAGCACCTTGAGCGTCCCGAACGCCTTGGAGACGTGGTCGAAGCGCACCGCGGTCATCCCGACACCGCCGGATAAAAAAAGAAAATAATCTTCACCAGGATCACGTCGCTCAGAATGATCAGCATGGACGCCATGACGACGCTGCGGGTGGACGCGTCGCCGACGCCTTCGGTGCCGCGGCTCGTGTTGAACCCGAGGTAACTGGACACGACCGCGATCAGGTAACCGAAAACGATGGTTTTCAGCGTCGCCGGGATGATGTCCGAGTAGGCGATGTAACTGAACGCGCGCTCGAGGTAGAGGTGCCACGGCATCCCCGACACGGCGGCTTCGGCGACGTAGCCCCCGAAGATACCTGCGAAGTCCATCATGATCGTGAGCAGCGGCATGGCAATCATCAGCGCGATGATGCGCGTGACGGCCAGATACTTGAACGCGTCGACGGCAGTGGCTTCGAGCGCATCGATCTGCTCAGTGACCTTCATGGCGCCGAGCTCGGCGCCGATGCCGGCGCCCACGCGTCCAGAGACCAGGAGCCCGGCGGTGAGCGGGCCAGTCTCACGGATGAGCGCAATCGCCAGGCCGGCCGGAATCATCGCCTCGGCGCCGAAGCGCTCGAGCGAGGCGCGCGTATGCATCGACAGCACGATACCGATGGCAAAACCCGCCGTGAGAATCAGCGGTGCTGAGCGGTAGCCGAATTGAAAGAGATGCCTGAGGATTTCCCGGGGCTCGTAGGGAGGACGAAGTGACTCACGGACGGCGCGCCCGCCAAACGTGGCCAGCGCGCCCAGGAATTGGAGGCCGCCGAGGACGCCAGCACCGACGCGGTCGACAATCAAGAGCGGTTGCATCGATATGGCCGGTGCGCTAACTCAGTGGTGTTCAGCTCCCGCGGGACCTTCTTGGCGTGTGCGACGTTGCCCGGATCAGGCATGGAACCCTCCCATCATCTCGTCTCGAATGCTCGAGGCAGAGCCGTTTGCAAGTCTCGCGCCGCGGGGTAATGGCCGGGCCGCGCCGCCACGTCGATTCCCGCCGGCGTATACCGAGACGACGTGACGTAATGACGTGTAGCTCGACGCCATTCAGACTCTGGCGGAGCTTACGGTCATGGCAGGAACGAGGTCTCCTCAGGCACCGATCTTCTTGATGATCTGAAGCATCCCGTCCTGCTTCATCAACGCCTCGATCTCCGATACCGTCCGCGGCAGGCCGATCGACAGCACTTCATGCCCGCGCTCCGTGATCGCCACCGTATCCTCGATGCGGATCCCGATCTGCTCGTCGAGCCTGAAGAGTTGGATGTCACACGCGAAGACAAACCCCGGCTGGAGCACCTCGTCGGCGCCGGCAAAGGTGCCCATCACGTCGTGCGTCGCCAGGCCGATGGAGTGGTTGTAGCCGCCCAGCCGGACGATGCCGCGGAAATCCTGCGCGTAACGGTCCCACCCTCTTGCTGTGAGCAGCGCATCGACCTTCTGCCCGACGTCTTTAAAGGTGATGCCCGGGCGGTAGCTCTCGATGGCGAGGTTGCTCACGGCGAGGGCCGCTTCGTAGAGCTCCCGCTGCCTCGGCGAGAACGTGCCTGACGCCGGGAACGTCGTGGAGATGTCGACGTGGTAGTTCCGGTAGTCCGGCGCGGCGTCGAGAATCACCAAGTCGCCGGCGTTCAGCACGCGATCGTACATGTGATAGTGCCCGTAGGCATGGTTCTTCGCCGACATGATGATGGTGTCGTAGGCGAGATCCTGGGCGCCTTCGCTCTTCACGACGAAGTCGAACACCGCGGCGAGCGATCGCTCGG
>JBKJRJ010000451.1:0-4572 GCA_046594705.1 Vicinamibacterales bacterium | reverse complement strand
CTGGCGGCGCTCTCGGCGACCATCACCGCCGGATACCTCCTCGACCTGGTTGGACTTCCGATTCATCCGATTGCCCTCGGCTGTGTCGCGGTGGCCGCGGCGGTTGCCGGCGTTCGGGTGTTTCGACGATCGGACTCAGTCCCTGTCGTCACGGAGCTCGTGAGCGTCGTCGGCATCGTTGTCGCGTTGTTCGTCTACCTCGTCTGGCGGACGTGGCCGTCGCTGCTTCCGGTCACGGACGGACCTGACCTCGTCCATCATCTCCAGCTCATTCACTTGATCCAGCGGACCAGGCACCTGGCGCACGATCCGGCGCTCGATGCCTACCTGGTAGAGATGACCAATTACACGCCGGGCGCCCACATCCTGGCCGCCACGGTGGCGTCGTGGCTCCGGGTGGATGGGCTCCGCGTCGTGCACGTGATCGCCGCGGCCTGTGTTGCCTTGAAGGCCGGTGTGCTGTATCTGATTGCCGCCCGCGTCATTCAGGGCTCGCGCGCAGGAGTGCAGGCGCTGGCGGCCCCCCTGCTGGCGCTGGTGCCTGCCGTCTACTTTCTGGGGTCGTTCCTCCAGTTCTTCTTCTTCGCGCAGGTCGTGGCGGAGACCTTGGCGGTGGCGATGCTGCTGGCGGTCGTCACCTGGACCGTCACCGGGGAGCGGCGCTATCTGGCACTTTTCGGTGTGCTCGGCGCGGGGGCTTTCCTGGCCTGGCCAGTCTGGATCGGGCCGCCGGTCATGGCGCTGGCCTGTTCGGTCGCCGCCTGTCCCCGCGGATCGCGGGGTCGTGTGCTGCCCGTGGTACTGGCGGTGGGGCCAATCGTCGCGGTGGCGGGGATTCATCTGGTGCTGCACGCCAGCGGCGCGTCGATCATCGGGAGTTCGGGAGCCGTGACGCGTCCGTCGCTCGAGGCGTTTGGACCGTGGTTTCTCGCTGCTGCCGCCGGTGGAACGCTGCTGGCCGTCCGCGAACCGGCCGCGCGGCCGGTCGCGGCGTTTCTTGCCGGGACGCTGCTGCAGGCCGCGGCGCTGGCGCTGCTCGACTACCGCGCCGGGTCGACCAGCTTCTACCTGCCGTTCAAGATGATGTATCTCGTCATCCTGCCGGGAGCGGTGCTTGGTGCGCTGCTGATGTCACGCGCGGCGGACGCGCTCGCGGCGCGGTTGCCTGGTGCCGGGCGGCTGGCGCTGGTGACTCCTGTGCTCGAGGCGGCGCTACTTGCGGCTCCTCGCGTGCCCGTGACCCGCCCGCGCAGCCCGATTTCGGCGTCCGCCTACGAAGCGGGCCTCCGGGCTCGGGCCAGCGTTCCGATCGGTTGCGTGGGTTACTTCTCCCGTCACTGGCTGACGGGTTACTGGCTGCACCTCGACGTGCTGGGGAACCCCCGAAAATCAGATCGCATGCGCGCCGAGTCGTTCGAGTTCAGCGACAGCGTCGGCAAGTGGATCGAGGGCCGCGGCCTCCCCTACGCCATCGTTGAAGACCTCGCCGCCGTCCCCCGCGACGCCCGCGACGACATGGTCCCCCTCCGCATGTTCGGCCGCGCGGCGGTCGTCCGCAACACCCGCCCGGGTCGTCCGCAACACCCGCCCGGGGTCTGACCCCGGATCGTCGCTTTGCCGTGGCAAGTAGGGCCAGAGCACTTTCTGCGTACAGGCTAACAATCGTTAAGGATTTCGAGCCAAGTGGACAACCGGGGCAGCGGGCCCTGGTCGACCTCGAACGGCGGCCGGCCGTGGTCTCCTTGCCACGCGCTGCACCACGGCCACTCGTCCGCAAGCTCCACGAACCCTGCCTGCAGCGCATTCCGCTCTATGTAGCGCCATGCATTGAAGAATCGCCGATCGTCGGAGATGCGGCGGCAGCCATAGCGACTTTGATAGACGGCGCCGAGACCGACGGTGCCACGTACGCGGTGGAACCGGTTCGCGTGCGTTCCCGATAACCACTTCATGAAGCGCGGGAGCGCGTCGGCGGTACGCGGCCATAGCAGGAAATGCACATGGTTCTTCATGAGGCAGTACGCAATTATTCGCACGGCGTATTTGCGGCGCGCTTCTTCCATCAGTTCGACGAACGCGTCATAATCCTCGGAACTATCGAACAACACGCCCTTTCTCGAACCTCGGTTGAACACGTGAAATACACCCCCCGCTGGAGTCAGACGTCGTGGTCTTGCCATGGTGTTTTGCCGACAGGCAAACCGATTGCCACGCCCCGCAGGCTCGTGTGGTCCGTCCGTCGGGGTCAGACCCCGTCTTGCAGGGGAGGGCGTCACTTTGGGGTCTGACCCCGGGCGGGTGCCCGGGCGGGTGGCGGTCCTCATCTCGGGGCGGGGGAGCAATCTGCAGGCGATCCTCGACGCCGTGGCCGAGGGTCGACTGGACGCCCGGATCGCGGTGGTCGTATCCAACCGCGCCGGCGCCGCGGGGCTCGACCGGGCCCGCGCGGCCGGGATCGAGACCCTGACGATCGTCCATCGCGACTACCCGAACCGCGAGGCGTTCGAGGAGGTGCTGGTGCGCGAACTTAGCGCCCGGGGCGTCTCCCTCATTTGCCTCGCCGGCTTCATGCGCCTGCTCGGACGCACGTTCCTCGACGCCTTTCCAAACGCCATTCTCAATATCCATCCATCGCTGCTGCCGGCCTTCCCCGGCGTCGAGGCTCAGAAGCAGGCGCTCGATCATGGTGCCAAAGTGGCGGGGGCGACGGTGCACTTCGTGACGGGGGAACTCGACGGCGGGCCGATCATCCGGCAGGACGCCGTCCCGGTGCGGGACGACGACACACCCGACACCCTGGCGGCGCGCATCCTCGAAGTCGAACACCGGCTCTACCCGGAGGCGATCGGCATAATCCTGAAGGGTGGCTGGACGATCGACGGACGCCGTTTCCGAGCCTGCCGCTAGAGCGTCGACTGATCCGCGCGGACGTAGAGGAAATTGCCGAACACCAGCGTGCCGCGCTCGATGCGGTGACGCCTGAATCCGGCGCCCTCCAGCATGACGTCGGCCTCGCTGCCGATCGTGGTTTCACACAGGATCGTCATTCCCAGCAGCAATAGCGTCCGGGTCATCCCAGCGAGGACCAGCGACTCCGCGCCCTCGACGTCAATCTTGATGCAGCGGACTCGCGGCGCCAGCTCCGGCCGGTCCCCCAACCACGCATCGAGCGACGTCGCGTGCACGACCGTGGCGGGATGGAAGGCGACGTTCTGCCGCATCGGCGACAGCGCGGGATCCATCGTGGAATACGCGGTGGACTCCTCGGCGGTGAACAGGGTGACCTCACCGACGCGCTCGGCCACCGCGAACGGCACCAGCTCGACGATGCGGCTGACTTCGTTGCGCGACGCCATCGCGCGCAGCTCGTCGCGGGCCTTGTCGTGCGGTTCGAACGCGACCACGTGCCCGGCGGGACCGACCAGCTTGGCGGCGAGGGTCGCAAAGTACCCGATGCTCGCGCCGATATCGAGGAAGACATCCCCCGGCCTCAAGGCGGTGATGATGGCGTCGGTGACCGCCTTCTCGTACGGCATGGCGTAGAAAAAAGCGGAGCGCCCAGTCTGGTCCGTCACGTCCACCTGCAGCGTCAGATGCCGGATCGTGACTTCGCGGTAGCGATGTCCGCTACCGCGAAGGCGCTGCATCAGCGCCTCCTGCGCGAACCAGTAGAGGCCGCCGCCGAACCGCGAACGGCGGGCGAGCGAGCGTCCGGCCCGCACGAACGCCGGCTCCAGCGAAGGGTACCGCGCGACCAACGCCGCCGCGACGTCTGCCAGGGCCGATCGCAACGCGCGCAGCGGAACGAAGATCAGCTCGCGCATGGCGTCCTCAACGGCGGGTGACCGTCTCGAGCGTCAGGATCGCGACCTCAGGGGGACAGTTGATCCGGACCGGCACATACACCGTCCCGACGCCGCGGCTCACGAAGATGGTGGTGCCCTGCCGCTGCTCCACGCCGGCGATGACGGGAAACTCACGCGCCGCGATGGCACCGAGTCCCGGCAGGACGATCTGTCCGCCATGCGTATGACCGCTGATGACGGCCGGCACCGCGAGCAGCTGCGCCTCCAGCAGACGTTTCGGCGTATGGGCGAGCAGGATCGCGTGCGGCACCGCACCGCGCATGACGTGCGCCACGTCGGCGACTTTGTAGGTCCAATAGCGGAGCCCGGCGACATCCAGCACCTCGCCGCGGATAGTCAGGCGCGTGCGCGCGTCCTTGAGCACCGTGAAGCCCTTCGCCGCCAGCGCCGCCGGCATTTCGCGTTCGTCGTCGTGATTCCCGAGGATGGCGATCACGCCGTGCGGCGCCGAGAGCGGGGCCAGCGCCTCCGCCACCGGCTGCACGTAGCGCTGCTCGCGCCACGAGACGTAGTCGCCGCCGAGCAGGATCAGGTCAGGGCGCTCGGCCATCAACAGCTTGACAGCGGCCGCGACCATCGTGTGCGACACGGTCTGGCTGCGGTGGATGTCGGTCATCACGCCGAGGCGCAGCCCGCGCAGGGCCTCGGGCAGACCGGCCACCGGAAACGGCGCGCGCGTGAGCTCCAGGTGGTGGCGCTCGTACAG
>JBKJRJ010000429.1:0-5664 GCA_046594705.1 Vicinamibacterales bacterium | reverse complement strand
CTGTCCGCGCGCTTTCGCGAGGGCGGTGGCCAGGACTTCGGTCGCCATGGCCGCCTGTTCCGCGGCGCGCTCGCCGCGCTCGGCGATCTGGGGCGCGTCGGCGAAGATGCCGCGCAGGATGGCTGACGCCATGTCGGGGGTGGCATTGGCCGTCAGCGCCTTGCTGAGGCCGCGATCGACGATGCCGCGCGCCTGCGTGGCCAGCGCGACGACATCATCAGGCCGCGCGTTGAGGCGGCTGGCCTCGATCTGCAGCTTGCCCATGACACCATCGAGCTCCGTCGCCGCCTGCGCATCCCATGCCTGCAGCACCCGGCGGCCCGTGAGGTAGCGCGACACCTGCAGCTGCGGCAGCCCCGGACGGGCGCGGTTGTCGTAGCCGGCGGCCTGTCGCCAGCTGTCTTCGGCCCGCGTCAGGCTGTGATGGCAGGCGAAGCAATCGAGCTCCGCATACTCGGGCCAGATCGGCCCCTTGACGCGGCGCGCCAGGCGATCGAGGCTGGCGCGCAGGTGGGTCAGCTGTCCGACGGCGAAGGTGCGGACCGGCTTGTAGGCGTCGGCGTCGGCCGGGTCTTTCCAGTGCCGCGGCATCGCCGCGCTGAACGCTTCGAGCTCGAAGACGAGGTCGGGGTGCCCGGCCGCGATCATCTCGTGGTCCACGAATTTCTCCGACGTGCCCAGGTGGCACGTGAGGCAGCGGTCGGTCCGCTTCACGGCGTCCTTGGTGTCGTACAGTCCGCGCTTGACGGATTCCTCGTGCCGGGCGTCCTTGGTGACGTGGTAGCCGAGCCACCCGGTTGCCGGGCCGTGGCAGGCCTCGCAGCTGACGCCCTCGCTGGCGAAGTTGCGGCCGCGCACCGCGGCGGGTACATCGAGCGAGTGGCAGACCAGGCATTTCTGCGCCTGCTGCGCGTTGCCGATGCCGAGGATGCGTCCCATGCGCTGGGACACGCTGTTCGCCAGCACCTCGGTCGCGCGGGCATGGCGATCCTGTGAGACCCAGATGCTGTATTCGGTCTGAAGGATGCGGGCGCCGGGCACGGGCCGGATGGCGCCGTGGCACGCCACGGCGCTGCAGGATCCGGGGCCCACGTAATTACCGGCGTCGGCCGTTGGCGCCTGCGCGGCCGCCGGCGGCGCCGCGGCCGTGGGCCGCGGCGGCGCGGGCCCGGCGGCGCGCAGAGAGGTCGTCAGGGCCGCGGCAAACAGTGCCGCGGCGGCAGTGACATACAGGATCGGACGCTGGCCTCGCATCGCCGCACGGTTATATCAGAATCTGACGTCCGTGATTTTGTGATTTGCCAGTGAATCCCTGATATATTCCGTGGCTCCGTGCAGGGTCGCGCTCCAACTTCACCAATTTTCGACGAACTCCGCGCCATTCAGCGGGCACACGGCTACCTGCCGGAAGTGGAGCTGCATGCGCTCGCCGGCCGCCTCGGGCTCCCGCTGTTCCGGCTGCAGGCCGTCGCCAGTTTTTACCCGCATTTCTTCCTGAAGCCGCCCGCGCGCGCCGAGGTGCGCGTGTGCGGCGACATGGCGTGCCACCGCTATGGCGGCAATCAGCTCCGCGACGATCTCACCGCGCGCTACCAGGGCCAGGACGTCAACGTCAAACACGTCTCCTGTCTCGGGCGCTGTGATCTGGCCCCGGCGATCGCCGTGAACGATCAGATTTTCGAGAAGGTCAGCGAAACGCAGGCCAGCGCCCTGATCGACTTCGCGCTGGCGGGCGCCTCACCCGAGCAGCTCGCGGCGCGCAAGGCGCACCCGCACATCTCACCGGTCGCCTGCGACCCGTATCCCGACCAGGCCTCGCGATACGGCGTGCTGCGTTCCTTCGTCCAGTCGAAGGACTGGACCGGTTTGATTGCGACGCTCAAGGCGAGCGGCCTGCGCGGCCTCGGCGGTGCCGGCTTCCCGACCGGGATGAAGTGGGAGCTGGTGCGCAACCAGCCGGGCCCCGACAAGTACATCGTCTGCAACGCCGACGAGAGCGAGCCGGGCACCATCAAGGACCGCCACATCATGACCAACGGCGGGCATCTCCTGATCGAGGGGATGATCCTCGGCGGGCTGGTGGCTGGCGCGCGTCACGGCATCATCTACATCCGCCACGAGTACACCGACCAGGAGCACATCCTTCAGCACGAACTGGATCGCTGCTACCGGGACGGCATCCTCGGCGACAACATCATGGGATCCGGGCTCGGCTTCGACCTCGAGATCTTCGTCAGTCCCGGTCTCTACATCTGCGGCGAAGAGAGCGCGCTGCTCGAGGCGATCGAGGGGAAACGCGCCGAGCCGCGCAACAAGCCGCCGTTTCCGGGCCAGGTCGGCGGCGGGCTGTGGGCCAAGCCGACCGTCATCAACAACGTCGAAACGTTCTTCTTCGTCCCGGTCATCCTGGCCAGGGGCGTGGACTGGATGAAGTCGTCAGGCAGGAACGGCTCGCTTGGTCTGAAGTTTGTGGGCGTGAGCGGCGACGTCATGAACCCGGGGGTCTTCGAGGTCCCGATGGGCACCTCCTATCGCGAGCTGATCGAAGGGCTGGCCGGCGGCGTCGCGCCGGGCCGCACCCTCAAATCCTACGCGCCCTCCGGCCCGGCGGGCGGCTACCTGCCGGCCTCGATGCTGGATCTGCCGCTCGACTGGAACGCCATGACGGCGGCCGGCGCCACCGTCGGCTCCGGCGCCATCGTCGTCTGCGACGACCGCGCCTGCATGCTCGACATGGCGCTCAACTCGGTGCGCTTCTTCCGCAACGAGTCGTGCGGCAAGTGCGTGCCGTGCCGCACCGGCTCGACCAAGCTGGCGGAGATGATCACGGAGTGGACCAGGGGGCGGCGAGGCCAGCACGACATGGTGCTTTATGAGGAGCTGTGCCACGCCCTGAAGATGGCGTCCATCTGCGGCCTCGGCCAGGTGGTACACGTGCCGATCGCCTCGGTGATGAAGCATTTTCCTGATGAAGTCGCGGCGCACGCCAAGGGCATCTGCCAGGCGGGCGTCTGCTTCCGGATTGGAGCGACCGCGTGAGCGAGCAGGTGACGCTGTCGATCGACGGCCGCGAGGTGTCGGTCCCCAGGGGCACCACCATTTTCGACGCCGCGCGGCTCAACGGGATTGCGATTCCGACGCTCTGCCACCAGCAGAACCAGACGCCGGTCGGCGTCTGCCGCGTCTGCGTGGTCGACGTCGGCGCGCGCGTCTACCCGGCGTCGTGCATCCGCGAGTGCGAGCCGAACATGAAGGTCTCGACCACGGCGCCCGGCGTGGTGCAGGCGCGCACCACGCTGGTCGAGATGCTGATGGCGGACCATCCGTCGCCGTGCGCGCGCCAGCAGAACACCGGCGACTGCGAGCTCGAGGTCATGGCGAAGGCGGCGGGCGTCGCCGAACCGCGCTTCGCGCGGCGGCTGTCGCCGCGCGGCCGCGACGACTCGTCGCTGAGCATCGCGGTCGATCACGAGGCCTGCATCCTGTGCGACCGCTGCATGCGCGGGTGCGACGACATCAAGAAGAACATGGTGATCGGCCGCAGCGGGCGCGGCTACACCGCGCACGTCGGCTTCGACCTCGACAACCCGATGGGCAGCTCGACCTGCGTGTCGTGCGGCGAGTGCATGGTGTCGTGCCCGACCGGCGCGCTCACCAACAAGCGGGTGGTCGGCCAGGAGCTGGGCAGCGGCGAGAAACTCGACGCCGAGTGGATCCTGCAGCTCCCCGTCTTCCAGGGCGTCTCCGGCACGTTCCTGGAGCTGAACCAGGGCGCGGTGGTGAAACGGCGCATCCCGTCGGGAGAGATCATCTGCCGCGAGGGGGAGTTCGGCTCGACCGCCTTCTACATTCTCGAGGGCAGCGTCGAGGTCTCCATCAACAGCCCGATCGGGCACGTCAAGCAGGAGGATGCGCCCGGCGGGTGGTTCAGCACCATCCGGAGCAGACTGGCCAGCCGGACCGAGCACACGCGCGCGGAAGAGAGCGTCCGCCGCTACATCCCGATCGACGCCCCGGTGGATCTGCCGTACGACAAGCCGATCGCCGAGCTGGTCGCGGGCGATCTGTTCGGTGAGATGACCTGTATGAGCTTCCATCCGCGCTCCGCCACGGTGCGCGCGAAGGGGGAGGTCGTCGTTCTCGAGATGCTGCGCAACGTGCTCGACATCCTGCAGAAGAACAAGACGTTCCGCGCGGAGCTGGATCGCAAGTATCGCGCGCGCGCGCTCGAGACCCACCTGAAGAGCGTGCCGGTGCTGTCCTCGATGCCGCAGGATTTCATCAACTACCTGCGCGATCGGGTGGAACTGACGCGCCACTCGCCCGGCGAAGTGATCGTGCGCCAGGGGGAGGCGGCCGACGCGTTCTACCTGGTCCGGCTCGGTTTCGTCAAGGTGAGCGAGCGCCATCCCGGTGGCGACGTGGTGCTGGCCTACCTGGGCCGTGGCACCTTCTTCGGCGAGATGGGGCTGCTCGGCGGCGGCGTGCGCACCGCCACCTGCACCGCGCTCGATCACGTGGACGTCGTCAAGATTGCCGGTGAAGACTTCCATCTGATGCTGTCGCGCTTCCCCGACATCCGCGAGGGGCTCGAGCAGGTCGCGCGCGAGCGCGCCGACATGAACCGGCAGCGCGTCGTCGCCACCGAGCACGTGCCGATTGCCGACTTCCTGAACCAGGGGCTGATGGAGGCGCAGAGCCTGCTGGTGCTGGACCTCGAGAAGTGCACGCGCTGCGACCAGTGCGTCAAGGCGTGCGCCGACGCGCACGACGGCGTGACGCGGCTGGTCCGCGAGGGGCTGCGCTTCGACAAGTACCTCGTCGCCACCTCCTGCCGGTCCTGCCGTGATCCGCTGTGCATGGTCGGCTGCCCGGTCGGCGCCATCCGCCGCCGCGGGTCGATGGAAATCATCATCGAGGACTGGTGCGTGGGTTGCGGGCTGTGCGTGCGCAACTGCCCCTACGGCAACCTGAACCTGCACCCGTTCGCGGTCGAGGTACCGGATCCGGCGCAGCCGGCCCGCATGATCGCCGGCACCAGGAAGAAGGCGACCGGCTGCGACCTCTGCATGGAGCACGAGGAACCGAGCTGCGTGTATGCCTGCCCGCACGATGCCGCCCACCGCGTCGAGCCGCTGACCTTCTTCGGCGGGATGCTGGCGGCCAAGGCCGCGAAACCGACAGGCTCCACCGTGGAGACCAGCAAGTGATGACCCCTGGGTGGTGTCGATGATCATCGACCAATCGCATCGCCCGTGGGGTATCGCGTGCGCAGTGATCCTGGCGCTCGCGCTGATTGTCTATATCCCCTATGGCTTCGGCGACGTGCCGCCCGGCGGCGGCACCTTGCTCGGGCTGGTCTACGGCAGTGCCGGCTTCAGCGCGATGGTGGTCGTCACGCTGCTCAGCCTGCGCAAGAAGTTCCCGATCTGGCGGATCGGCCGCACCCAGTCCTGGATGCGCGCGCACCTGTGGCTGGGCGCGCTGAGCCTGCCGCTCATCCTGCTGCATGCCGGCTTTCTGTTCGGCCACGGCCTGTCGTCGGTGTTGATGTGGCTGTTCGTGTTCGTCTACGTGAGCGGCGTGTTCGGCGCCTGGCTGCAGCACACCATGCCGCGCCGCATCATGCGCGCGGTGCCGATGGAGACGATCTACGACGAGATC
>JBKJRJ010000306.1:0-3188 GCA_046594705.1 Vicinamibacterales bacterium | reverse complement strand
GATCGTAGATCGCCGCCACGATGGGCCGGCGGTGGCGTTCGAGGGAGCACGCGCAGCAGAAGATCGGCAGGCCGTGGGCGTAATTGGTCGTCCCGTCGACCGGATCGAAGACCCAGCAGTACTCGGCTTCGTTCTGGCGATCGCCGCGGGACTCGAACTCCTCGGCCAGCACCGCATGCGTGGGAAAACGCTCGGCGATGAGCGCCCGGAACATGCGCTCGACGTCGCGGTCGATCTGCGTCACCAGATCGATCGTCCCCTTTTTCTCGACCTGGAGATGGTCAATGCCGGCCAGCTGCATGGCGCCGGCCTTGATCACGGCCTGGACGGCCGTGGCGAGGAACAGGGGGGGGATCGGGTCAGCCACCGGACGCGAGCTTCTTCACCATGCGGACTTCCATGCCCCCCTCGGGACCGCGCTGCAGCTGCACGTCGTCCATGAAGCTGCGCATGAAGAAAATGCCGCGCCCGCTCGACTTGAGCATGTTCTCCGGGGCGAGTGGGTCGGCCACCTCGGTAGGTTCGAACCCTGCTCCCTGGTCGGTGACCTTGACCACGAGTTCGGTCGGCCGATCGACCGGGGTGAAGGCGAATTCGATGGTGACGAGCTTGGCGCTGTCCTCGCGGTTGCCGTGCTTGATCGCGTTGATGACCGACTCGCGGACCGCGACGCCGACCCAGTGAATCGCGTCCTCGTCGAACGCAGCCAGCTGTGTCATGCGATCGCTCAGGACCTGGACCAGGTCCACCATGTCGAAGAGGCTGGGAATCTGCAGCCTTACGAGGCCGCCGGTCACCGTCATTCAAGGGCTACGATAATACAATATAGTCGCCGGATGTCTGCGAGCACTGGATTCGCCCCTGTAGAGCCCACGATTGTTCCGCGCGTGTCGCGCGTGGCCGGACGCCTGCGCGTTCCCGGCGACAAGTCGATTTCCCACCGCTATGCGATGCTGGCGGCGATGGCCGACGGGACGTCCCACCTGTCCGGCTACGCCCCTGGAGCCGACTGCGCCGCCACACTCGCCTGCCTGACCGCCCTGGGCGCCCGGATCGCCCGTCACGGGGCCGATATCACCATCCTGGGACTCGGGCTGGGCGGCCTGCGAGCGCCCGCGGGCCCGATCGACGCCGCCAACTCCGGCACGTCGATGCGGCTGCTGGCCGGCCTGCTCGCCGCGCACCCGTTCAGAACCGTGATCGGGGGAGACGAATCGCTGTCGAAGCGGCCGATGCGCCGCGTCATCGAGCCGCTTACCCGCATGGGCGCCTCGATTGGGGCCACGGACGGACGGCCGCCGCTGACCATCGACGGCGCCACCTTGCGCGCGATTGCGCACGCGCCGGACGTGCCCAGCGCGCAGGTGAAGAGCGCGGTCCTGCTCGCGGGGTTGCATGCGGCAGGACGCACGTCGGTGGCGGAACCCTCCAGGACACGGGATCATACGGAACGAGCCCTGCAGGCGTTCGGCGCGCGGGTCGTCACGGAGGGGCTGTCAGTCGCGGTGGACGGCGGCCAGCGGCTCACGGCCATCGATGGGCCGATCCCGGGCGACATTTCGTCGGCGGTGTTCTGGCTGGTGCTCGCGGCCGGGACGCCAGGATCCGATCTCGTCATCGAAGGCGTGGGGCTGAATCCGTCACGCGCCGCGGTGCTGGATGTGCTCGCGCGGGCGGGGGCGGCGATCGAGATCGTTCCAGACGGCGGCAGCGACGGCAACACGGGAGAGCCGATCGGATCGATCCGCGTGCGGTATCGCGACGTGCGCCCCTTCGAGGTCACTCCCGCCGAGGTGCCGGGCCTGATCGACGAGCTTCCCGGCCTGGCGGCGCTCGCGGCGATGCATCCGGGCGGGCGCATGACGGTGCGCGGCGCGGGAGAACTGCGCGTCAAGGAAAGCGATCGCATCACCATGCTCGCCCGCGGCTTTGGCCATCTCGGCATCACGGTCGACGAATACGAGGACGGATTCACCATTCACGGCGGACCGCCCGCCGGGGGCGAAGCGGACGCCGCCGGCGACCATCGGCTGGCCATGGCATTTGCCATCGCGGGCAGCCGCGCGATCGGCCCGGTGCGGATTACCGGCGCCGGCGCGGTCGCGGTCTCCTACCCGGGCTTCTTCGACGAGCTCGCCCGGATTGCGCGCGCCACGTGACCCAGGTCGATAAGATTTATCTCGTGGGCTTCATGGCCGCGGGCAAGAGCACGGTGGCGCGTCTTCTCGCCACACGGCTTGGCTGGCGGGCCGAAGACATCGACGAGCTGATCGAAGCGCGCGAGCGCTCGACCGTCGCGGAGGTCTTCGCCAGGCACGGCGAGCAGTATTTCCGCGCCGCCGAGCGCGACATCCTGATGCGGCTGCTGCTCCCGCTTCGCCACACCGTGGTCGCCACCGGCGGGGGCACGTTCATGGATCCCGACAACGAGCTCGCGATCACGCTCGATGGCGCCTCGGTCTGGCTCGACGTGCCGATCGCCACCGTGATTGCGCGGCTGCCGGCCGACGGCCGCCGCCCGCTCAGCGCCGACCGCGCCCAGATGGAACGGCTCTTCGCGATGCGGCAGGCCGCCTACTCACGAGCCCATTTCCGAGTGGACGCCACCGTCGCGCCGCAGGAAATCGCCGAACGGGTCCTCGACGCGGTCAAAGTGCGATAGATGCGCTACCTCATCCTCTCCGACATCCACGCCAACATCGACGCCTTCGACACCGTGCTGTCCCACGCCACGGGTCGCTGGGACCGCGTGCTGGTGCTCGGGGACCTGGTCGGCTACGGGGCGGACCCCAACCGGGTGATCGAGCGCGTCCGCGAGTTGCAGCCCGATATGGTCATCCGCGGCAACCACGACAAGGCGGCGTGCGGCATCGACGACGGAAGCCAGTTCAATCACGTGGCGCGGATGGCGGCGATGTGGACCGCCGCCCAGCTCACGGCCAACCACCGCGACTACCTCCGCGAGCTGCCGATGGGTCCAATCCAGATCGACGCGCTCACCGAGATCTGCCACGGCACGCCGTTCGACGAGGACCATTACGTCTTCGAGGGCAACGACGCGATGATGGCGCTGTCGGCCGCGCAGCGTCCGGTCTGCCTGTACGGCCACACCCACCTGCCGGCCGTCTTCACACTGGTGGACGGCGACGCCTCGTCGTTCGAGGGCCACGCACTTGATCCCGATCGCG
>JBKJRJ010000193.1:0-3474 GCA_046594705.1 Vicinamibacterales bacterium | reverse complement strand
ACGTCGATCTCCACGCGGTCCCTCGAGGCACGGCGGCAGAGGATGCGCAAGGTGCCTCCATCGGGCATCGCCTGGCACGCGTTGAGGGCGAGGTTGAGGAGCGCCTGTCGCAGCATTCCGGGGTCCGCGTTAATCGCCGGCAGATCCGACGGGCACTCGTACTTGACGGTGACCCGCAGGCGATCCGCTTCCGGCGTGACCGATGTGATGATGTCGCTGATCACGGCCGGCAGGGCGATCGGCTGCAGCTTGAGCTCGTCGGGACGCGCGAACTTCAGGAAGCCGTTCAGCACCTGATCGAGCCGCTGGATTTCGCTGCCGATGATGTCGACGTGTTTGATCACATCGGCGGCTGGCGGGGGGCGGCTCGCGGTGGGAGGCCCAAGGCTGGAGGTTGGGGGCCCGAGGCGCCCGAGTTTGTTTTTCAGCAGCTCCAGGTGGATCGTCATCGCGTTGAGCGGGTTCTTCACCTCGTGCGCCACGCCGGCCATCAGGCGCCCCAGCGCGGCGAGCTTGCGCGAGTAGTTCAGCGTCGAGTGCACCTGGTTCATGTAGCCCAGGTTGCGCGCCACGAGCATGGCGCCGACGAACTTGCCCTGCCCGTCGTTGATCGGATGCGTCATCAGCAGCAGCTCGGAGGCGGCATCGCCGTCGGACTGCAGGCGCGGCTCGGTCACCGGCCCCTGAGCCTGGCGCGACGCCAGGGTGCGGTCGATCAGCGAGCGCACGGTGTCGGTCCGTTCCGGCAGCAGCGTCTCCATCGCCGGATTGCAGAACATCAGGTTGCCGTCCGGTCCGTAGAGCGCCACCGCATCTTCGAGGTTGTCCACCACGGACTCGAAATCCGTCGGCGTCGAAGGCGCCTTGGCCCGCGACTCCGACAACTGCGCGCTGACGGCGTCGAACGAGCTTCCCAGGTCCTTGAACTCCGCGCCTTCGGGCAGGTCCAGGCGCACGTCGAGCTCCCCGCGCCCGAGCCGCGTCAAGCCGCTCTGGATGACATGAATCGGCTGCAGCATCCACTGCGCCAGCAGCATCGCCACCAGCGTGGAGAGGATCAGCGCCAGGATGATGCTCTGCAGCGCCCGCTTGAAGGCCGGCCGCAGCTCGTCCTTCACCAGCAGCGTGGAAATGCCGATCCGGATCGACCCGAATTCCTGGTCGCCAAAGAGCAGGGGCTGCCGGATCTCGAAGGTCCGGTCGGAGTAGACCGTCCGCAGCAGCACCAGCGCGTTGCGATCGAGCAGCGGCGTCAGCTCGTCCTGATCGGCAATCGGCTGGCCCTCTTCCGACGGAAAGCTGTGCGCGACCGCGCGGCCCTCACGGTTGACGATCGCCGCGTAGGTCACGTTCGGCGAGTAGGCCACGCTCGACTGCAGCAGCGAACGGATGCCGCCATCGTCGCGCAGCGCGTCATAAGGATCTTTGGCGGCGGGCACCACCTCGCGGGCGCGCTGAAAGATCGCCTGCCGCAGCAGCTCGCCGCGGGCGCCGGTTTCCTGAAGGCTGATGCGCGCGAGCGTGGCGACGTGATAGGCCGACAGCAGGGTGACGATGAGGACGACCAGCGTGGTGACGCCAGCCACCTGGCGCGACTTGATACTCATCGCGGCAACCGTGGCCGGTTTCCAGCTGCCGGCTGCCGGCACGAGAACGGGCTGGCTACGGCCACCTGGCTACGGGCAACCGGCACGGACAGGCAGGCGGCTCACTCGCCCGCCTGCTCTCCCTTCATCCGATTGAGCTTGTTGTGCAGCGTTTTCAGGCTGATGCCAAGCACCTCGGCGGCGCGCGTCTTGTTGTTGTGCATGTGATCCAGCGTCAGCAGGATCAACCGGCGCTCGGCTTCGTCCACCGTCATGCCGGCGGTGAGCGTCAGCGTCGGCAGCGTTTCCTCGCCGCGCGTGACGAGGAGCGGCGGCAGGTTGCGCACGCCGATGAACTCCGTCTCGGTCAGGATGGTCGCGCGCTCGATGACGTTCCTCAGCTCGCGGATATTGCCCGGCCAGGGATACTGCTCGAGGATCTGCATCGCTTCCTGGTCGACGCCGCGGATGGCCTTCTCGTTGGTGGCGTTGAACTCGTTGAGGAACCGCTGCATCAGGAGCGGCACGTCTTCGCGCCGATCGCGCAGCGGAGGAATCTCGATGGCGAAGACGTTGAGCCGGTAATAGAGGTCCTCGCGCAGCCGGCCGGTGCGCACCGCCTCGGTGGGATTCTGGTTCGTCGCCGCAATCACGCGGACGTCCACCGTCTGCTCCTGCCTCCCACCCAATCGGCGGAAGCTGCGCTCCTGCAGCACGCGCAGCAGCTTGACCTGCGTGGCCGGCTGCATCTCGGCAATCTCGTCGAGGAACAGCGTGCCGCGGTGGGCGAGCTCGAACACGCCGGTACGGCGATCGTGCGCCCCGGTGAAGGCGCCTTTTTCGTGGCCGAAGATCTCGCTCTCGAGCAGCGTTTCCGGAATCGCCGCGCAGTTGATCGCGACAAAGGGAAACGACGAGCGTGGGCTCAACTCGTGGATGGTCTGCGCCGCCAGCTCTTTGCCGGTGCCCGACTCGCCCCAGATCAGCACGGAGGCGCTGGTTGGCGCCGCCTGTTCGATGACGCGGTAGACGGCGCGAATGGTGGGGCTGTTGCCGATGATCCGGCCGAAACTGCCCTGCTCGCGCAACTGCCGCCGCAAATGCTTGACCTCGCGGAGCGTCTCCTGGCGCTCGACCGCCTTCTGCAGCAGGATGCGCAGGCGCGAGGGATCAACCGGTTTGCTCAGGTAGTCGTAGGCGCCATCCTTGATCGCCTCGACCGCGGACTCCACTGTCCCCTGCGCCGTGAGCAGGATGACCGTCAGATCAGACAGCTGATCCTTGAGCGCGCGCAGCAGCTCGAGACCGCCCATCCGAGGCATGACCAGGTCCGAGACGATAATGGCGGGACGGAAGGAGGTGATCTTCTCCAGCGCCTCCTCGCCGTTCGCGGCTTCCTCGGTATTGAAGCCCCAGGCGCCCACCAGTTCGGCCAGTCCGACGCGCGTCGCCGGGTCGTCCTCTACAATCAGGACACGCTCAGCCACCGCCGGTTTCTCGGCCGCGGTGCGCTCCTGGACGCGTTGGTCTTCAGTTGGAGTGGACACTGTCCGCAGTCTAACACTGTAGTTTTTACAGTGTAGCTGAGCTAGGAGCCCTTTTTTGTTGGGGTTTCGAGGCGGTACGTGCGTTGCAACTCATGAGCTTGAGGATATAAATTTATGAAGCGAGTAATCATCTTCGCAAGCGGTCTAGCACTCATCGCCGCGTGCAACCGGGCGCCGGCGGCCCAGAACTCGAACCAGCTTGCATCGGAGCCCGCCACTGTCGCCCCGGCCGAGGCTCCAGCCACCACATCAGGCCCGAACACCGGCGCTGAGAATGCGCCCACGCAAACGACCGCGGCCAAGGCTCCCTCGACCAACCCGCTGAAGAAAATCTTCGGGGG
>JBKJRJ010000133.1:0-6940 GCA_046594705.1 Vicinamibacterales bacterium | reverse complement strand
GATCGACACCCCCGCGCCCGGCGAAACGGTCGCGGGCAACTCGTATACGAGCTTCGGCTGGGTGCTGGCGCGCGGCGCGCGGCGCGCCGATGTGCCCGGCGGCGGCACCGTCACCGTTTTGATCGACGGCGTGGTCGTGGGCTCGCCAAGCGGCTGGAGCCCGCGTCCTGATATTTCAGGTTTGTTCCCGGTCTCGGGGTTCAGCGGCGTCGGGTCGGCGCTGGCGGCGTTCGCGTTCGATACGACCGCGCTGACCAACGGACTCCATACCATGGCGTGGGTGGTGACGGACGACCAGGGCAATGCGGCCGGCATAGGCAGCCGCTACTTCCGGGTGTTCAACGGCGCGCAGGCGCAGGTGTCGTCGACCCTAGCGGCTGAGCACGCGGGAGCCACGGCCGCGGAGCACGCGGAATACGCGGCGGCGGGCACGGGCGCCATCGAGGCGCGGCGCGGCTTCGCCATGGATGCGCCCTTCCGCACCTACGCGGCGGGGGATGACGGGCGGGTGACGCTGCAGTCGGAGGAGCTCGACCGGATCGAGATCAACACGCGCGCGACCGAGGGCTTCCTCGTCGTCGGCAGCGAGCTGAAGCCGCTGCCGATCGGCTCGCGTCTGGATCCGGCCACCGGAACGTTCGTGTGGCAGCCCGGCGTCGGCTTCGTCGGCAGCTACGACCTGGCGTTCGTGCGGCCTGCGGCACCGGGTCAGCGCGCGAGCCGTCAGGACGTTCGCATTGTCCTCAATCCGACGGGGGGCAATCGCGTCGGCCCGCAAATCGTGGTCGACATCGCCCCCGGCTCGGGTCAACTCGACTCGGTGCTCGCCGGGTGGGCCGCGGACCTGGATTCCCCCACCGACACCGGCATCGACATGCTGCACGTCTGGGCCTACCCAACCGATGGCTCGTCGCAGCAGCCCGTGTTCGTCGGGCAGGCGTCGTATGGCGGCCATCGGCCGGACGTGGCAGCGGTTTACGGCGAGCGGTTCCGCGCGTCGGGTTACGGCCTTCGCGTCGAAGGGCTGGCGCCAGGCTCCTACGACCTCGCGGTCTTCGGCTGGAGCTCGGCCAGGCACGCATGGCTGCCGGCAAAGGTCGTGCACATCGAGGTGAAGTAGCTTTCAGCTTTCAGCTGCGGGCTCAGAGCTCAAGGGCTGGGGTCGGCATAGAGTTGCCACCTTGGCCGCCGATGCCTCCCGCCGGGCGGCGTGGCTCGTCGCTCACATACGCCCGGTATGCGCACGCCTCGCGCCTTGCCGGGCGGGCGCCTCGACGCCCAAGGTGACAACCCTATGCCGACCCGAGCCCTTAGGGAGAACCACGCGGCGCACGATATGATCTGCGGGTGTCACACGCGGATGTTGATGTTGCGGTCATAGGCGCTGGTGTTGTCGGACTCGCGATCGCGGCGGAACTCGGCGCGCTGGGTAAGCGCGTCTGTATCCTCGAACGCCATCCCCGGCCGGGGATGGAAACCAGCACGCATAACAGCGGGGTGATCCACGCCGGGATCTACTACCCACCGGGGTCGCTCAAGGCGCGCCTGTGCGTTGAAGGGCGCGACCGGCTGTACGCCTTCTGCGGCCGGCACGACATCCCCCACGCGCGAATCGGCAAGTTCATCGTTGCGGCCGACCCCGGCGAAGTGCCGGCGCTCGAAGCGCTGGCGGCCACTGGACGGGCCAACGGCGTCGACGATCTCGAGATGGTAGACGCCGCCTTCGTGCGCGCGCGCGAGCCGCACGTCGCCGCGATCGCAGCCTTGAACTCGCCGTCGAGCGGCGTCGTCTGGCCCGAAGGAGTGATTCATGCGCTGCGGCGGTTGTGCGATCAGCACGACGTGGCCTGGCTCCCGGCGACCGCGCTGACGGGCGCGACGATCGCAGGCGACGCTATCGAGCTCGTCACCGCACGCGAGCGGATCACGGCCACCGTTGTCGTCAACGCCGCAGGCCTCTATTCGGACGAGGTCTCGACGATGATGGGCGGTGAGACGTTCACCATCTATCCAGGGCGCGGCGAGTACGCGGAACTGGCGCCGGGACGCCGACACCTGGTGAAGGGCATGATTTATCCCGTCCCGCACACACCGGGACACAGCCTCGGCGTGCACCTGGTGCCGACGGTCGACGGCGCGGTGCTGGTGGGGCCCACCTTGCGCTACCAGGCGGGCAAGGCGGACTATGAATCGGATCGGCTGCCGCTCTCGGCCTTCGTGGAAGCCACGGCTCGGCTCCTGCCGGGCATCACGATCGACGACCTGCGACTCGGCGGCAGCGGCATCCGCGCCAAGCTCTGCCCCCCCGAGCAGTCGTTCGTGGACTTCATGATCCGGCCCGACACCAGGGTCCCCAACCTGATCCACGCAGCCGGCATCGACTCCCCAGGGCTGACGTCATGCCTCGCGATTGGCGCCTACGCCGCAGGCCTGGCGGGGGAACGATTGTAGATTGTAGATTGTAGATTGCAGATTGTGGACAGCAACTACTAACTACTGACGCCCAGATATCGCGCCAACGCGTCCTGCCATGTCGGCATCGCGATCCCCGCCTGGCGCAGCTTGTCGTTCGAGAGCGCCGCATACTGCGGGCGCCGGGCCTTCATGGGCACGTCCGCGACCTTGACCGCGACGAGATTCGGCTCGACGCCAAGGATCCGTCCGATCTCCGCCGCCAGCTCGTACCACGTCGTCACGCCGGTGTTGACGCAGTGGTAAACCCCTGACGGGGCGCCGGTCTCGAGGAGTGTCCATGTGGCTTGGGCCACGTCACCGACATAACTGGGCGTGACGGTGCGATCCACGAACACCCGCGCGGGCTCGCCTTTTCGAATGGCGTCGACGATCCGGTCCACGCTGCTGCGTCGGCGGGCGCCGCCGAAGAGGCTTTCGACCCGCAGCACGTAATGCCGCGGGCAGTCCGCCGCGAACCATTCCCCCAGCAGCTTCGTCGAGGCGTAGACGCTTTGCGGGGCGGGCTCGTGCTCTTCGGTGTAGGGACGCTGCTCGGTGCGCCCGTCGAACACGAAATCGGTGCCGTAGTGCACGAACACCGCCCCCGCGACGGACGCGGCCCGCGCCATCGCGCGTACCGCCAGGGCGTTGACGCGCAGAGCGTCGACCGCGTGGTCCTCGGCGCCGTCCACATCGTTATAGGCCGCGCAATTGATCACGACGTCGGGACGCGCGCGGCTGATAAAGGCTTCGATCGCCGGGCCGTCGCCGAGCTCCAGCACCTGGCGGGTCGCCGGGACAATGGTCGCGCGCGTCGCGTAATCGGTCGCGATCGTGGTGCCGAGCTGTCCGGCCGCGCCGGTGACGACGATGCGCTTCATCACGTCAGGCGTGCAGCACCGCCGCCGACACCGCAGCGACGACCTCGCGCTGCTGCGGTTCGCTCAGCTCGCTGTAGATCGGCAGCGCCAGCACCTCGGCGGCGGCTTTCTCGGCCTCCGGGAAGTCCCCCTTGCGGTAGCCGAGCGTCGCGAAACACTCCTGCAGATGGAACGGCACCGGATAGTAAATCTCGCAGCCGATGCCGGCCGCGTCGAGTCGCGCGCGGACCGCGTCGCGCTCCGGGACGCGGACGACGTACTGGTTGAAGATGTGATGGCAGTCCGGGTGGCGCGCCGGCAGCGCGATGCGATCGGCCGCGGGGCTCTCCCGGAAGAGCGTATCGTAGCGATCGGCATTGACGCGGCGCTGCGCGCTCCAGCGATCGAGGTGCGGCAGCTTGACCCGCAGGACGGCGGCCTGCAGGGCGTCGAGCCGGAAGTTGCCACCGATTCGCTGATGGAAGTATTTCGGCTCGGCGCCGTGGTTGCGCAGTAACCGGACCTCGTGGGCCAGCGAGGCGTCGGTCGACGTCAGCAGGCCGGCGTCGCCAAAGGCGCCGAGGTTCTTGCTCGGGAAGAACGAGAAGCAGCCGGCGGTTCCCATCGAGCCGGCCTGGCGGCCCTTGTAGGTGGCGCCGATCGCCTGCGCCGCGTCTTCGACGACGGCAATCCCGCGCCGCCGCGCGCTGGCGAGAATCGGATCCATGTCGGCGCATTGACCGTAGAGGTGCACCGGGATGATCGCGCGCGTCCGCGGCGTGATGGCGGCCTCGACCAGGGCAGGATCCACGTTGCAGGTGAGCGGGTCGATGTCCACCAGCTTGGGGGTGGCGCCGAGGCGGGACACCGCGCCGGCCGTGGCGAAGAAGGAGAAGGTCGGGGTGATGACTTCGTCGCCCGGTCCGACCTCGAGGGCCATCAGCGCGACGAGCAGCGCGTCGGTGCCGGAGGACAGGCCAACGCAATGCGGGACGGCGAGATGCGCGGCGAGTTCCGCCTCGAGCCCGTCGACCTCCGGGCCGCCGATGAAGCGCTGACTGTCGCAGACGCGGGCGATGGCCGCGAGCAAGGGCTCCCGCAGGGGCGCGTATTGCCCCTGCAGATCGAGGAGCGGCACCATCTCAGCGCCGGACGACTTCGGGCGCGCCCCAGAGCGGGAGGTCGTTGCGCTCGTCGGGGGGCACCCCGCCGGCGCTGGAGCGGGTATTCAGGATGATCTCCATCTCCTCGCCGGCATAGGCCGACAGATCGACGGTGACCGGAATCCAGCGGCGCTCCGATGGGTTGGCGAACGGATTGAGCGTCTGCTCGAACAGCTTTTCGAATGTCCGGCCGTCGGAGACGCCGGCGAAGAAATACACGCCGTTGCCTTCCTTCGTCCACGCCTCGGGCTGCAGCCCCAGCGACACCTTCAACCACCCATCGTCGGGCACCCTGACGCGGAAGTGGATGCGGCCGTTGGCGGGGGCGAGGATGGCTTTCTTGCCCTCGCCGGCCAGGGTGGCATCGACCACCGAGTAGGGTCCGGCGCCGTCTTTCTGGGCGCTGTCCCACCGCGTGAGGAGGTCGATCCGCTCCTCGTTGCCGCGGCGGAACACCCACCATCCGGCGGCCGCGAGGATCAGGATGACGACCGCGGTCAGGGCCGCGCGATTCATTTTCATGGGTGAATAGTCTACCGTCTTTCCTTCACGGCTGCGCGCGTTTCCCGATCGGCTTCGCGGCGCTTGATGGTCTCCCGCTTGTCGTGGTCCTGCTTGCCTTTGGCGAGGCTGATGGCGACCTTGACGCGGCCGTTCTTGAGGTACATCCGGATGGGGACCAGGGTCATCCCCTTCTCGACGGTCTTGCCGATCAGCTTCTTGATCTCCTGCCGGTGCAGCAGCAGCTTGCGCTTGCGGGTCGGCTCGTGGTCGGCGTAGCCGCGGTTGCGATAGGCGCTGACATGGACGTTGTAGATCCAGACCTCGCCCCCCTCGATGCGGGCGAAGCTGTCGCGCAGCTGGACGCCCCCTTCGCGGATCGACTTCACTTCGGTGCCGAGCAGGGCGATGCCGGCCTCGAAGGTTTCGATGAGGTGGTAGTCGTGGTGCGCCTTGCGGTTGTCGGCGATGATCTTCTGCGCCTCTTCCCGCGCGGTCTTAGCCATCAGTTAACAGTCTACAGTCTTCAATCTTCAGTCTACAGTCTTCAGTCTTCAATCTGCAGTCTTCAATCTGCAGTCTTCAATCTGCAGTCTAGCCGCGAGCTTGATGGCTTCGATCAGGCTGGACGGATCGGCGACGCCCTGACCGGCAATGTCGAACGCCGTACCGTGATCGACCGAGGTGCGGACGATGGGGAGGCCGAGGGTGACGTTGACGGCGCGGCCGAAGGCCAGCAGCTTGACCGGAATCAATCCCTGATCGTGGTAACAGGCAATCACGACGTCGAATTCGCCGCGGGCGGCGCGGCCGAACACCGTGTCGCCGGGCCAGGGGCCGGTCACGTCGAGCCCGCGGCCGCGGGCGGCTTCGATGGCGGGCCGCAGAACGGCTTCGTCCTCGTGGCCGATCACGCCGTGTTCCCCGGCGTGTGGGTTGAGGCCCGCCACTGCCAGGCGCGGGCGCGGATAGCCGAACCGCGGCATTTCACGGGCGGTCAGATCGATGATGAAGTCCATCAGGTCGCGCGTCAGCAGGTGGGGCACGTCGGCAATGGGCACGTGGATGGTGGCGAGGACGACCCGCAGCTCCTCCGCGTAGAACATCATCGCGACCCGCGGCGCGCCCGTCAGGTGGGCGAGCAGGTCGGTGTGCCCCTTCCACGGCAGGCCGGCCAGCGCGAACGCTTCCTTGTTGATCGGCGCGGTGGCGATCGCGCTGATCGCACCGGCTTGCGCATCGGCCACGGCAGCCGCGATGGCGTCATACGCCGCGCGCCCCGCGGCCGCCGACAGCCGGCCCTGGGGAAACGCGGCCAACTCCGTCACGGCGTGCGGACCATAGAGCCGCGTGTCGCACAGTTCGCGCACGCGTGGATCGGCCGCGGCCTTGAGGGCAATTTCCGGCCCGATGCCGGCCGGGTCGCCCACGGTGATGCCGACGATGGGTTTGGTCACAGTTCGCAACGATCCTACCAACTACGAACCACTATGGCCGCACGAGCCGCAGCCCCCCTCGGTGCCGCAGTTGCCGCAGCCGGTCGGGTTCGAGCAGCCGCCGTGGTCGCCGCAGCCGGCGTGGGTCACCCCTTCGCCGTTGGGCAGCTCGTAGCGGAGGCAACACTTCAGCCGGCCGCACTGGCCGGACAACTTGGAGGGATTGAGGCTCAGCTGCTGCTGTTTCGCCATCTTGATCGACACCGGCTCGAACGAGCGCAGCCACGTCGTGCAGCAGAGCGGCCGGCCGCACGATCCGTAACCGCCCAGCATCTTGGCTTCGTCGCGCGCGCCGATCTGGCGCATCTCGATCCGCAGGCGGAAGTGGGCGGCGAGATCGCGCACCAGCTCGCGGAAGTCCACCCGCGACTCGGAGGTGTAATAGAAGATGAGCCGCGAGCCGTCGAACAGGTGCTCGACCCGCGTCAGCTTCATCTGCAGGCCGCGCTCGCGAATCTTCAGCTGC
>JBKJRJ010000077.1:0-11151 GCA_046594705.1 Vicinamibacterales bacterium | reverse complement strand
GCCGACGGCTCGTTCATCGCGAGCAGTCTCGCGCCGGGCACCTACGAGGCCACCGCGTCCCTCCAGGGTTTCAAGAAATTCAGCCGCACGGGTCTGATTCTCGAAGTCGGCAAGACCGCCAGCATCGAGGTCGGCATGGAGGTGGGTTCGTTCGCGGAGACGGTCAACGTGAGCGCCGAGTCGCCGCTGGTGGACGTCACCTCGAAGGAGATCGGCGGCAACATCACCAGTGAGACGCTGACGAACCTGCCGAGCGTCAACGGTAACTTCATCGGCTTCATCGGCCTGCTCCCCGGCATCGTCCCCTCGATCAGCACGGAGTCGTTCGGCAGCGACTCGGTCAGCGTCAACGGCCAGGATCCGCGCAACAACAACTACACCGTGGACGGCGGCAACAATAACGACGACGTCATCGGCCAGCGCGCGGGGATGCAGGCGCGGACGCCGATCGAGGCCATCCAGGAGTTCCAGGTCATCACCAACCAGTTTGACGCCGAGTTCGGGCGGACGTCGGGCGCGATCGTCAACGCGGTGACCAAGGCGGGCAGCAACAGCATCCACGGCAGCGGCTTCGGCTACTTCCAGGACGGCAGCCTGACGACGAAGGACTACTTCGCGAAGAAGAACAACCTGCGCAAGGCCGATACCAGTTACCAGCGCTGGGGTGGCACCGTGGGCGGTCCGCTCGTGAAGGACAAGATGCACTATTTCGCCAGCCTGGAGCGGTTCTCGATCGACCGGCCGAACATCATCCTGATCCCGGCGCGGCCCGACCTGAACGACCAGCAGTCCACCCGGGATCGCGTGTGGAACACGATCATCCGTGGCGATCACCAGGTCAATCGCAGCAACACCTACAGCGTGCGCTGGCTGCGTGAGCAGTCGCCGCAGCAGAACCAGATCATCGGCGCCGTGACGGCGGCGGCGGCGCGGTCGGAGTCGGACGTCGACCAGACCCTGGCCACCAACGTCAATTCCGTCCTGTCGAACACGATCGTCAACACCATGCGGCTGACCTGGACACGCGAGAACGTGTCGTTCGGGAACGCCTGCTACACCGAGAACAACCGCGACCTGTCGAAATGCCGGCCGACGCTGGCGTTCCAGACCTTTACCGATCAGCAGGACAGCACGGGGCAGGCCCGCATCAACGACGGCATCTCGTTCGACGAGACGCTCGGCTGGTTCCTGCCAGGAAAGCGCGGCGATCACGACCTGCGGATCGGCGGCCAGTACACCTACTCCGGCGCGAACAACCGGAACGACGGCGGCCTGAACGGCACCTTCAGCTTCGGGCAGAACAACAACCCGTTCAATCCCGCGAATCCGCGGACGTATCCCGATCGTTTCAGCATCCGCGTGGGCGGCCCGAGCAAGTCGTACCAGAAATCGCACTACGCGTCGGGGTTCGTGCAGGACAAGTGGCGGGTGAACAGCCGCCTGACCCTGAGCCTTGGCGCCCGCTACGACCTGGAGCTGATTCCGATCCCGGAAACGGACGACCCGCTGGTGTCGAGCTACCCGGTGGACAAGAACAACTTCCAGCCGCGCGTCGGGGTCAGCTACGACCTCGGGAACGGCCGGAGCGTGGTCCGCGGCGGCTACGGCCGCTTTTACGACAAGACCCACTTCGAGCTGATCGGTGGGCTGTTTACCAACACGCCGTTTACCTCGTCATTCACGGCCACCTTCCCGACCGCGGCCGCGGACCAGGGCCCCCGGAACGGCACGCTGCCGACCGACCCGTTCCTGGTCAACGGGCCGACGGTGAACCGCGCCCTCGTGGAGGCCCGCTTCCCCGCGGGCCAGTTGCTCCGGAACACCGGCGCCAGCTGGGACCACCAGGCTCGCCAGGTTCCCTACACCGACCAGGTGACCGGCGGCTACGAGCGGCAACTCGCGGGCAACATGGCGATCAGCGCCGATTACGTGCACGCGTTCAGCCGCGACCTGCTGATGTCGAAGGACCTCAACGCGGGTCTGCGCGCCACGTCGGCGGCGACCTCACCCTTGCAGCGCATCTACCCGCAGGCGCCGCTCGTGGCGGCCTACGCGGTGCTGCAGCAAAAGTACCCGGGCTTTGCCAACTTCATCACCGGCGTCACGCAGCCGCAGAACATCGGCACGGTGGACTACGATGCGCTCCTCGTCGCGTTCAACAAGCGCTTCAGCCGGAACTACAGTGCGCGCGTGTCCTACACGCTGGCGTCCTCGCGGGGGAACACCAGCGGCAACGGCGTGGCGGCGAGCGGTTTCCAGGTGCTCGAGAACATGAACCTCGACCTCAACGAAGGGCCGACCCAGTTCGACACGCGCCATAACTTCGTGGTGAGCGGACAGGCGCTGGTGCCGCGCAGCGGCGGGTTGAACGTGAGCTGGGTGGTCCGGGCGCTGAGCGGCTCGCCCTTCAGCCTCAACAACAACACTCTCGACGCCGACCGCAACGGCACCTTTGCCGAGCCGCTGCCGGCCGGCGACTACACCGGGACCGGGGCGGACCCCTACACCGTGAAGGACTACGTATCGCGGCGCAACGGCGCCTACGGGCCCGGCTTCTTCAACGCCGACATCCGCTTGGGCTACCGCATCGGGCTGCCGGCCAACCGCCACGTCGAGCTGATTGCGGATGTCTTCAACCTGGCCAATCACGTGAACTTCGCGAACCCCTCAGGCAACCAGGGGGCCCCGGCGGCGTTCCTCGTGCTCACCGGCTATAGCACGAGCTACGCGCCACGCAAGCTGCAGCTCGGCCTGCGCCTGCAGTTCTGAAGAAGCTAGAACGGGTAGCAGGCAGAAGCGGGCTGCCTGCTACCCCTTCTGCCTTCTGCCTTCCTTCTATATCCTGTTAGCAGATGCTCTCGCCTCAGGTTCGCCGACTCCTGCCGTACGTCAATCGTTACCGGCGCGCCTTTGTCATCGGCCTCGTCTGTGTCCTCCTCACGACCTCCTTTCAGCTGCTCAGCCCCTGGATTCTGAAGTACGCGATCGACGATTTGAACCAGGCGGTCACCCAGCGCAAGCTGCTGCTGTACTCGGGACTGCTGATTGGCGTCTCGCTGGTGCGCGGGCTGTTCCTGTTCCTGATGCGGCGGATCATCATCGGCGCCTCACGCGACATCGAGTACGACATGAGGAACGACTTCTTCGCCAGGCTGGAGCAGCAGCCGCTCGGCTATTTCCAGCAACGGCGCACCGGCGATCTGATGTCACGCGCCACCAACGACCTGAATGCGGTGCGGATGATGATCGGCCCGGCGATCATGTACTCAGCCAGCACGGTGCTGGTGTTCGTGGTCGCCATCCTGCTGATGGCCACGATCGACCTCCGGCTGACGCTCATCGCGCTGGTGCCGCTGCCTTTCGTCACCATCACGGTGCGGTATTTCGGCCGCGCCATCCATCAGCGGTTCGAGGCCATTCAGGCGCAGCTGTCCGAGATCAGCGCGGTGGTCCAGGAAGCGCTGGCCGGCGTCCGGGTGGTGCGGGCCTACCGCCAGGAGGCGCACGAAGCGGAACGCTTCCGCGTCGCCAACGAGGAGTACTTCCGGCGTAACCGGGTCCTGATCCGGCTGCAGGGCGCCTTTTATCCCAGCATGACGCTGTTTCTCGGGTTCGGTTCGCTGCTCGTGCTCTGGCTCGGGAGCCTGGACGTCATTCGCGGCAACATCACGCTCGGGGAATTCGTTGCCTTCAACGGCTACCTGGTGATGCTGGCGTGGCCGATGATCGCGTTCGGATGGGTCACCAACATCCTGCAGCGCGGGTTCGCCTCCTGGGCGCGGATGCTCGAAATCATCGATCACCCGCCCGTCATCAGCGACCGCACCGTCACGGCGGCCGGCCAGGCCGCGGCGCTCGACCGCGCCATCGAGTTCCGCCACCTGACATTCGAGTACCCGGGCACGGACCATCCCGTCCTGCAGGACGTCAGCCTGCGGATCGAGCCGGGCCAGACCGTCGCGTTCGTCGGCGGCACGGGATCCGGGAAGTCGACGCTGATCAGCCTGCTGCCGCGGCTGTACGAGCCGCCCCCGGGCACGGTGACCATCGGCGGGGTGGATATCCGCGAGATTCCCCTCGCGCGCCTGCGCGGAGCCATCGGTTTCGTGCCGCAGGAGCCGTTCCTGTTCTCGACCACCATCGCGGAGAACGTGGCGTTCGGGGTCTCAGGCGGCGAGGCAGACCCGCAGGCCATCGCCCCCCCCGACGACGGCGGGGCAGCGCCGGTGGCGCGGGTTGCCGCCGCCGCGGCGGTGGCCCGGCTCGACAAGGACGTCGCGGACTTTCCGCGCGGCTTCGGCACGACCGTCGGCGAGCGCGGAATCACCCTGTCGGGCGGCCAGAAGCAGCGCACCGCGCTGGCCCGCGCCGTGATGATCGATCCGGCGATCCTGATCCTGGACGATGCGCTGTCGGCGGTCGATACCTACACCGAGGAAGAGATCCTGTCGCGATTGCGCGGCGTGATGCGCCAGCGCACGGCGATCATCGTCTCCCATCGGATTTCCACGGTGCGGGAGGCGGACCAGATTTTCGTGCTGCACGAAAGCCGCATCGCCGAGCGCGGCACGCATGAGCAGCTGGTCGCGCACAACGGGCTCTATGCGGCGATGTATCGAAAGCAACTGTTGGAAGAGGAGCTGCAAGCCAGCTGAAGCGATGTCCGCTCACGACGAGGATGTAGTCGGCAAAGCCTACGACGGGCGCCTGATGCGGCGGCTGCTGGGATACCTGCGTCCCTACCGGCTGAACGCCGCGCTCGCGCTCAGCGCCATCATCGCGAACTCGATGCTGCAGCTGACGCAGCCCTACCTGATGAAGCTGGCGATCGACCGCTACATCCCCGCGGGCGACCTGGCGGGTGTCAACCGGATTGCCGTCTGGTACTGCGGCATCCTTGCCGGCGCCTTCTGCCTCGAGTTCACCCAGACCTGGCTGCTCCAGACCACCGGGCAGCGGATCATGTTCGACATGCGCATGCAGATCTACCGCTACCTGCAGCGCCTGGATCTGCGCTTCTACGACCGCAACCCGGTCGGCCGGCTCATGACGCGGGTGACCACGGACGTGGACGTGATCAACGACATGTTCACCTCAGGTGTCGTGTCGATCTTCGGCGACGTCTTCACGCTGGCCGGGATCATGATCGTCATGCTGTCGATGGACTGGCGGCTCGCGCTGGTCTCGTTCGCGGTGCTGCCGCTCATCTTCCTGGTCACCCAGTGGTTCCGGCGGCATGTGCGGGAGTCATACCGCACGGTGCGCCGGCTGATCGCGCGCATCAACGCCTACCTGCAGGAGCACATCACGGGGATGGGGACGGTGCAGCTGTTCCGCCGGGAAGCGAGCGCCTACCGCGAGTTCGAGCGCATCAACGGCGAGCATCGCATCGCCAACGTCGATTCCATCTTCTATTACGCGGTGTTCTACCCCGCCATCGAGGTGATTGGGGCGCTGGCCTCCGCGCTGGCGATCTGGTACGGCGGCGGCTCGGTGATCCAGGGTTCCCTGACGCTCGGGTCGCTGGTGGCGTTCCTGCTCTACTCGCAGCGCTTCTTCCGGCCGATTTCCGA
Organism: Vicinamibacterales bacterium; assembly: GCA_046594705.1. GTDB lineage: Bacteria > Acidobacteriota > Vicinamibacteria > Vicinamibacterales > 2-12-FULL-66-21 > JAICSD01. Next base: position 5,578 of record JBKJRJ010000077.1, on the reverse strand, counting down.
CATGTCGGAAAAGTTCAACATCCTGCAGGCCGCGATGGCCTCCTCGGAGCGGATTTTCAAGCTGCTCGACGAGCCGGTGACCATCGAGAGCCCGGCGCATCCGGTCGCCCTTGCCCACCGAGGCCCGCAGGGCGGCGGCGGTGAGGGCGGCGGCCGCCTTCGCGATGCGCGTGCCGGCGCCCTGGGACACATCGTGTTCGACCAGGTGTGGTTCGCCTACGCCCCGGCCGAGGCGGGCGAGCCCGACTGGGTCCTTCGCGACGTCTCGTTCGAGGTCAAACCCGGCGAACGTGTCGGCATCGTCGGCGCCACCGGCGCGGGGAAGTCGACCCTGATCAACCTGCTGCTGCGCTTCTACGACGTGACCCGCGGCCGCATCCTGGTGGATGGCGTGGACGTCCGCGAACTGGACCTGCACGAATTGCGCGCGCTCTTCAGCCTCGTGCTCCAGGACGTCCACCTGTTCAGCGGCACCATCGCCGACAACGTCCGCCTGGGCGAGACCACCATTTCTGACGAGGCGGTACGGCGCGCGGCGATCGCCGTCCATGCCGATGCGTTCGTGTCCCGGCTGCCCGGCGGCTACGCGGCAGCCGTCGCCGAGCGCGGCGCCACCCTGTCGGTCGGCCAGAAGCAGCTGCTGTCCTTCGCCCGCGCCATGGCCTTCGATCCGCGCATCCTGGTGCTCGACGAGGCCACCTCGAGCGTCGACACCGAAACCGAGATCCTGATCCGCGACGCCCTGCAGGTGCTGATGTCGGGCCGCACCACCATCGCGATCGCCCACCGGCTGTCGACCATCCAGGACATGGACAACATCCTGGTTCTGCACAAGGGGCAGTTACGCGAGGCGGGATCTCATCAGGAGCTCCTTGCTTTGCGCGGGATCTATTTTAAGCTGTACCAGCTGCAGTACAAGGACCAGGAGGGTTCTTCTTACTCGAAGGAATCGAAGGAATCGAAGGGGTCGAAGGAAATCGACAGGGATTCGAAGGTAGCGAAGGGGTCGAAGGAAATCGACAGGGATTCGAAGGGGCCTGGAACGGACTCGGAGAAGCGTGGGGTGTTGCAGGAGTAGCGACGTTCCACACATTCGTTCGTTTCAGTAGCTGCGCATCTATCGAGCCAGATTGAGACAGAGCTCCCGAAACTCTGTTGTTTTGCGCGGCAGTCCGATTGCAGCGCTGCGCAGGCATGTTGCTGGACGACGGAACCGACGGGCTGTCCGAAGAAGTGATTGGCGCGGCGATTCAGGTTCACAAGAAGTTCGGTCCGGGTCTCCTCGAGAACGCCTACCACTTGCCGCTGGTCTGGGCGCTCCAGAAGCGAGGGCTCCGCGTCGAGACCCAGCGTCCTTTGTCGATCGAGTTCGAGGGGAAGGTCGTCCCTCGTGCCTACCTGATGGACATGGTGGTCGATGACAAAGTGATCGTCGAGTCGAAGTCCATCGCGCTGATTCTGCCCATCCACATCGCGCAGGTCACAACCTATCTTGGATTGTCAGGCATCCGGGTCGGCCTTCTGATTAATTTCAACGTGCAGGTGCTGCGCCACGGGATCAGGCGAGTGCTTCATCCGGATCTGCCACGAATGATGGCCGAGAGGAAGAAGAGCAAGTAAGGCTCCTTCGACCCCCTTCGACTCCTTCGCCTCCTTCGAGTCAGTGAAGGCGGAGGGGTCCGTCCGCTAACGAATCTCGATCGGTCGGGAGGGCAGCGGCAGCTGCGGCTCGGCGCGCTGCGCCAGCTCGCGCTGTCGGAAGAGACGGTCAATCAGGGTGGGCGTGCTCGCCTTCGGGTTCCAGCCCATGCGGAGCACGTTGATGGCGATCTCGCGGCGGCCCAGTTCCAGCGCTTCGTGGCAGTTCCACATGTAGATGTCGATCTGGCGCCCCTGAACCGCCGGGCCGGTGTCCATGATGGTGTAGATACCGTTGTAACGCTCGCCGAGCTTGTAGACCTGGATGACGGAGCCGACCGGCAGCAGGTCGGGGTCGGCCGCCGCGATCCCCGTCCGCACATTCACCCCCGACGCCGTCGTCGTCCCCTTGCAGTAGGCGGTCGCCGAGAAGCGCAGGTGGCTGGCCTGGGTGGGCACGATGATCTCCGCGGCGGAGGGCGCCCGCACGAGGCCGGGGATGTCGCGGAAGTCCATGACCGTCGCCTCGTACATGAACACGAAGCCGCAGACCACGATGGCCGTCGCCGCGAGCTTGCGTCCGAGGGAGCGGGAAATCAGCATGGTTCAGGGCCACTGACGGGCTGGCCGTACCTCCACTATAGGAGGGGATCACCCTTCAGTCAAAGGCCAGAACTCGGGCGCGACAGGATCGTAAGATGTTGATTCTAATCGCCTTAGTGCTTCGCTTCGGCGCGCCGGCGATGGGCGATGATCATGGCGAGGGCGACGCGATACGAGATCAAGGCCAGAACGACGGCTCCGATGGTGGATCCCAACGCATAGGCCCAGGCGAGGGGCGTGAGCGCATGCCCGAGCTGACGGAAATCGGCCCAGGATGTTTCCGACAGGGCCTTCTGGAGATCGCTCAGGAGGTTGGGCGGGACCTTGACCCTGAGGATCATCGCGCCGAGAAGGGTGGCGAGTGTGTAATACGCCGGCAGGATCCAGGGCAGGTTGGAGTAGATCCCGAGCAGCACGGCCAGGCGATTGAGGCCGAACGCAAAGGCGCACGCCAGGCCAAGGACGGTGTGCAGTCCGAGAAACGGCGAGAAGCCGAAGAAGATGCCCACCGCGTACGCGGCGGCCGTCCGCTGCGGCGTGTCGTGGGTGTGGAGCAACTGGTCGAGCCAGTGGCGGAGACGGGGGGACAGCTTCATCGTCGTGGTCAGAAATGGATGAAGCCCGGCGGCAGTGGTTCGGCGACGCCGTCGCGGACGACCACCGTGTCGGCCTCCTTCGTCAGCTGGCCGATACGCGTGATCGGGACGCCGCGGGCCTGACGGACGACGGTGGCGAGCCGCCCGCGCGCGCGCCTGGGCGCGGAGAACAGGAGTTCGTAGTCGTCGCCGCCGGCCACCGCCGCCGTCACGGGGTCGACGCCGGTCCGCTGGAACCATTCGCGCGCCGCGGCCTCGATCGGGAGCGCGGCGGCCTCGATGGTGGCGCCGGCGCCGGACGCCTCCGCCATCTGCCGGACCGCGTCGGCGAGCCCGTCGCTGAGGTCCATGCAGGCGCTGGCCGCGCGGTTCCGGCCGAGCAGCGCACCGATGCGCACGCGGGGCTCCGGGGCACAATGACGCCTGACGCATTCCGCCATGCCGTCCGCGTCGTTCGAGTCCCCGGCAGCGCTCCTCTGCAGCCACGACAGTCCCGCCGCGGCGGCGCCCACACTGCCGGTGACGTAGAGATCCTCGCCGGCCCGTCCGCGTCCCCGCGTCAGGATGTGCCGGGCCCGGGCGAAGCCGGTGACGGTGACGTCGATCATCAGGGGGCCTGGCGAGCGCGTGATGTTGCCACCCGCCAGCGTCACGCGCGCGTCGGCGGCGAGCGCGAGGAAGCCGTCGAGCAGCGCGTCGACCTCCTCGGCCGCGGTGCCGTCCGGCAGGCAGAGCGAGAGGAGCGCCAGCCGCGGCGTTCCGCCCATCGCCGCGACGTCCGACAGATTGACCGCGAGCGCCTTCCAGCCGATATCCCGCGCCGTGCTGAAGCGCCGATCGAAGTGGATGCCCTCGATCAGCGCGTCGGTGGTGAGGAGCTCGAGCGCGCCGCGCTCGGGCTTCACGACCGCCGCGTCGTCGCCGATCCCGACGATCAGCCAGGCCGGAACCGCGGGCACGCGGGCACGGATGCGGGCGATCAGGTCGCGTTCGCCCGGTCTCGGGGCGTTGGCCGGCACCATCGGCGAATCAGCGCGCAAATTCGGTGGCCCGGGTTTCGCGGATGACGGTGACCTTGATCTGTCCGGGGTATTGCAGCTCGTTCTCGATCCGCCGGGCGATGTCTTTCGACAGCCAGATTGTCTGCTCGTCCGAGACGTGGTCGCTTTCGACCATGATGCGGATCTCGCGGCCCGCCTGTAGCGCGAAGGCCTTCGAGACACCGGCGAACGAGTCGGCGATGCTCTCGAGTTGTTCGAGCCGCTTGACGTATGACTCCAGGATGTCGCGCCGCGCGCCCGGCCGCGCCGCCGAGATGGCGTCGGCCGACTGGACGATCATCGCTTCGAGCGACGGCCAGTCGATGTCCATGTGGTGCGCGGCCACGGCCTGGAGCACCGGCTCGCTTTCGCCGTGCTTACGCAGGAAGTCGAGTCCGAGCTCGAGGTGGGTGCCCTGGAGATCGCGATCGATCGCCTTGCCGATGTCGTGCAGGAAGCCGGCGCGCGCCGCGACCTGGCCGTTGAGGCCGAGTTCCTTGGCCATGATGCCGGCGAGGAACGCCACCTCGAGCGAATGGTTCAGGACGTTCTGCCCGTAACTGGTGCGGAACTTCAGCCGCCCCATCAGGCGCAGCACGTCGGGATGGAGATCGTAGATGCCGAGCTCGAACGCCGCGGCCTCGCCCTCCTTGCGGACCGTCTCCGCCATCTCCGCCTTGACCTGCTCGACGACCTCCTCGATGCGGGCGGGGTGGATGCGGCCGTCCGCGATCAGCTGCGCGATCGCCAGGCGGGCGACTTCGCGGCGGAACGGATCGAAGGACGACAGGATGATGGCTCCCGGAGTGTCGTCGACAATCAGCTCGACGCCGGTGGCGGTTTCGAGCGCGCGGATGTTGCGCCCTTCCCGTCCGATGATGCGCCCCTTCATGTCGTCGCTGGGGAGGTCGACCACCGAGACGGTGGTTTCGATCGCGGTGTCGGCGGCGCTGCGCTGGATGGCGTCGGTGATGATGTGCCGCGCGCGCGCCGCCGCGGTCTCGCGCGCCTCGGCCTCGAGGCGCTTGACCAGGTTGGCGGCGTCGCGCCGCGCGTCGGTTTCGATCTCCTTGAGCAGGAGCTCGCGCGCCTCGTCAGCGGTCAGGCCGGCGACGCGCTGCAGCTCGCGCTGACGTTCAACGAGCACCTGCTCGGCGCGGGCCGCGGCGGCGTCGAGCCGGGTCTGGCTGTCCGCGGTGGCGGCGTCGCGGGCGCGGAGGTCACGCTCGAGCGTGTCGGTGGCGGACACGCGATCCGCCAGGGCGCGGGTTTTCACGGCGAGTTCCTGCTCGAGGCCGGCGATCTCGAGCTGCCGCGCGCCGCGGCGGCCTTCGGCTTCGGACACCAGGAGGTGGGCCTTCTCGCGCGCTTCCAGCTGGGCTTCTCGGGTGAGGGAGTCGGCGTCGCGTCCGGCTTGCTGCCGGAGGAGCGCCGCATCGGCCTGCGCGCGGCCGATGGTGTCGGCGGCGATGCGCTTGCGGCTGGCCACCCACCAGATGATGATCCCTACGGTCGTGAGGTCGCCGACGGCAGAAAGGATGCCGATGAGGTACACGGCGGAGGGACTCATCGCGCGACCTGCTATCCGTGAACGGCGACGGGCGCCGGGTTGTCTCTGGAGGAAAAGGCCCCGCTTTGCCGTGTGGGGAGGTCGTTTGAACCTGGGTTAAACCAGGTGGAACCGCTGTATTTCGCCGCGCG
>JBKJRJ010000069.1:0-10404 GCA_046594705.1 Vicinamibacterales bacterium | reverse complement strand
CGACCGCGCCATCCGCCGTGACATCCGCGCCCCGCCCCACCGTATCAGTCGTTCACTGGTTGCCATGCGCCGGGCGTTTGCAAACGGCTTGCCCATGGCGGTCGGTCGTTGGTTGCCAACTGCCCACTGCGAACTGCCAACCGCAGCCGGCCCCCCACCTCAGCTATCCTTGAGCTGCCATGCCTCGTGTCGTCATCATCGGCGGAGGATTCGGCGGGCTATCGGCCGCCCGTGCGCTGCGCCGCGCGCCGGTGGACGTCACCATCCTGGACCGCCGCAACCACCACGTGTTCCAGCCCCTCCTTTACCAAGTCGCCATGGCAGTCCTGTCACCGGGGGACATCGCGTCGCCGATACGGTGGATCCTGCGCCACCAGCGGAACGTGGAAGTGCTGCTCGGCGAGGTCTCGCGGGTGGATACCGCGGGACAGATGGTGCACCTCGCCGACGGCGCCGAGGTGAGGTACGACTATCTCGTCGTCGCGGCCGGAGCCACGCACGCCTACTTCGGCCACGACGACTGGCGGCCGCATGCCCCGGGGCTCAAGACGCTCGAGGACGCGCTCGAGATGCGCCGGCGCGTGCTGCTGGCGTTCGAGCGCGCGGAGCGCGAGACGGATCCAGTCCGCCGCAGGGCGTTGCTGACCTTTGTGATCGTCGGCGGCGGCCCGACCGGCGTGGAACTCGCTGGCGCGCTCGCCGAGATCACGAGGCAATCGCTGGCGAAAGACTTTCGCCATTTCGATCCGAGTTCCTCGACGATCATCCTGATCGAGGGTGGGGCAGTGGTGCTGCCGCCGTTTCCGGAGCCGCTCCGCGCCGCCGCGCGCCACGACCTCGAGCGCCTTGGCGTCGAGGTGCGGACCAGCACGCTGGTCACCGGGATCGGGGCGGGGTTCGTTGACGCGGGGGAGACGCGCATCGAGGCGGCGACCGTGCTGTGGGCGGCGGGGGTCGCCGCGGCGCCGATCGGCGCGACGCTTGGCGCGCCGGTCGACCGCGTCGGGCGCGTGCTCGTACAGCCTGACCTCACCATCTCCGGGCATCCCGAGGTGTTTGTGATTGGCGATCTGGCGTCCCTCGCCGGGGTGGACGGCCGGCCGCATCCCGGCGTCGCGCAGGTGGCGATGCAGATGGGGAGCCACGCGGCGCGCAACATCGTGCGCGCCACCGAAGGGCAGCCCCTTCGTCCGTTCCTCTACCGCGACCTCGGCGACATGGCGACCATCGGCCGCGCGTCAGCGGTGGCCGATTTCGGTTGGGTGCAGCTGAAGGGCTGGATCGGCTGGCTGGCCTGGCTCTTCGTACACCTGATGAACCTGGTCGGCTTTCGCAACCGCCTCGTCGTGATGGTGCAGTGGGCGTGGGCATACTTCAGTTATCAGCGCGCCATCCGCCTCATCACCGGTTCCGCCCCGAAATGATCCGGCGCGCCGGCTGGCCCGTGGTCTACGCGCTGGCGCTCGCCGGCGCGGTGGCGCCGCTGCCGGCGTGGATGGTGGAGCGCTGGTATTCGACCGGCTTCTATCCCATGCTGCAACGCGGGCTGACTCCGATCTCGAACAGCATGCCCTTTGCCCTGTTCGACGGGCTGTGGGTGGCGGCGGCCGCCATCGCCGCGGTTGCGGTGTTCCGCTGCTTGCGATCCGGCTGGCGGACCGGCGCGCCCCGCCTCGCCGTGCTGACGGCTCGCGCGGTGGCGCTGGGCTACCTCGTCTTCCTCACGACGTGGGGATTGAACTACCGACGCGTGCCGCTGATCGAGCGTCTGCAGTTCGATCCCGCTAGGGTCACCCGCCGTGAAGTGGCCCGGCTCGGCGATACCCATGCCGCATCCTTGAATGCGCTCTATGCCCGCGCCCACGCGTCGCCGGCATCGCTCGACTCGCTGGCCTCGGCCTTCGCGGACGCGGTGCGCGCCCTGGGGGCCAGGCGGCCTGTCATCCCCGGGCGGCCCAAGCCGACTTTGCTCGGCGGCTATTTTCATCAGACCGCGGTCGCCGGGATGACCGACCCGTTCTTTCTGGAGACGCTGCTGGCGCCCGATCTGCTGGAGGTCGAGCGCCCGTTCGTGATGGCTCACGAATGGGCGCATCTCGCCGGCTACGCCGACGAATCGGACGCCAACTTCGTCGCATGGCTGGCCTGCCGGCGCGGCGACGCCGGTGCGCAATACAGCGGCGCACTCGCGCTGATTGGCTACGCCCAGCCGAGCCGGGCGCTCACTCAGGCGCTCGACATCGGGCCACGCATCGATCTGGATGCCATCAGATACCGGTATGCGCGAACCAACGACACGCTGCGGTTCGCGGCGCGGCAGGGATACGACAAATTCTTGAAGGTCAACCGCGTGGAACGCGGGGTGGAGAGCTATGACGCCGTGGTCCAGCTCATCCTCGGGACGACCCTGGATGAGCACGGCAATCCGCGGTTTCGATAGCGGGCGCGTGGCTTGCAGCGGCGCCCGCCGTGGTTATGCGGGATCCAGTTGATCGACGTCGGTATTGGACAAGGGGACGACCCCACGTCCGGTCCGGAGGTCTTCCGGCCGCACGTCCGGGTTGCCGCTCAGGAACTCCACCTCACGCCATTTGCGCCAGCCGCATTCATGGCACCGATAAGGCTGGCGATCCGTCATCTTCTGACGGAGCTTTTCCAGGCTATTACGGAGCCGCGAAGGATATACGCGGGCTGACGCGCATTTCGGGCACTTCATACTGGTCCTCGGGGGAGAGGACCAGTTTAGCACAGCCGTTGATGGGGGGCGACCACTGAAACCCGTCACCAAGCCGGCCCCGTCCCACTCCGCCAGGTCCGCCGGATTGGCCTATACCCGCGACGAACGCCCGGGCATCCGCCGGGTCAAGGCCGGGCGGTCTGTGCGCTACGTCGACGTCCGGGGCCGAGCCGTCAAGGCCAGTGATTTGAAGCGGATTCGGTCCCTGGTCATCCCTCCGGCCTGGACGGATGTCTGGATTTGCCCGGACCCCCGCGGACACCTCCAGGCGACCGGGCGCGACGCGCGCGGACGCAAGCAATACCGCTATCACCCCAAGTGGCGCGAGGTGCGAGACGGCACGAAATACGGCCGACTGCTCGCCTTCGGCCGCGCCCTGCCGGCCATCCGCCGCCGCACCGATGCGGACCTGCGGCGGCAGGGAATCCCTCGGGAGAAGGTGCTCGCCGCAGTCGTCAAGCTGCTCGAGAAAACCTTCATCCGCGTCGGCAACGACGAGTACGCGCGCGACAACCAGTCGTTTGGACTGACCACGATGCGCGACGGGCACGTGAAGATCGCGGGGGCGACGGTGCGCTTCATCTTCCGCGGCAAGAGCGGGGTCGATCACGAGCTCGAACTGTCGGACCGGCGTCTCGCCCGGATCGTCAAGCAGTGCCGAGACCTTCCGGGCCAGGAGCTGTTCCAGTTCCGCAACGAGCGCGGCCGTATCACCGACGTCGGCTCGGCCGACGTCAATGCCTACCTGAAGGACGTGACCGGCGAGGACTTCACCTCCAAGGATTTCAGGACGTGGGCCGGGACGGTGCTGGCGGCGCAGCTGCTGAGGGACTACGAGGCGGTCGACTCCGAGGCGCGCGCCAAAAAGAACCTCGTCAGCGCGATCGAGCAGGTGGCCAAGAAACTCGGGAATACGCGCGCGGTCTGCCGCAAGTGCTATGTGCACCCGGCGGTGATCGATGCGTATCTTGACGGCTCGATGCTGAAAACTGTCGGGCCACGCGCCAGCCGCACCGCGCGGGCCGTGGGACACATGACGGAGTCCGAGTCGGTCGTGCTGGGACTCCTGCAGCGGCGCCTGGCGAAAGCGTCGGCTACCGCCCGGACAGCGTGATGCCGCCGTTGGTGCCTTCGATCTGAATACGGGCGCCGCCGCCGTTCAGCCGCCCCTCGAGGCGCCGGCGCGAACTCTCGCCGGTGGTTTCGATCGGCAGGTCTCCGGCGTTGATGCCCCCATTGGTGATGCTGGCCGAGATGGTCGCTTTGGCATCGCGCGGCATGCGCATCTTCAGCCCGCCATTGGTGAAGTCGAGCTTGACCCCGCCGTCGGCCACGCGGGAGAGTTCGATATCAAGGCCGCCGTTGGTCGTGCTGGCTTCCAGCTGGCCGCTGACGTTGCGAGTCGTGACACCGCCGTTGGTGGTTTCCGCGGTGATGCGGCCCGTCAGCCCGGTGATTTCAATGCCACCGTTGACCGTGGTGAATTTCACCTCGGCTCCGGCTGGCACTTTCACGCGATACTCGACCTGGACGTTGCCGCCGTTGATGACGACGCCGCTCATGCGGGCGACCTTGGTCTCGATGCTGATGCGCCCGGAGGACACGTCTTCGGTGATGGTGGCGCGCTCGAGCGCGGCTTTCGCGGCCTCGGGGCTTCCCCCGCGCGCCTTCTTGATGGCCATGACGTCAACGGTGTTGCCGGTTGACGCCTCCACTTCGATCTTCCCGTTCACGTTGCTGATCTCGAGGCGCCCGCCGGCGTCGAGCTGGTAGGTCTTGTGCCAGTCGGTCGACTCCTCCGATCGGAGGTCGGCGGTGACAATGTCGCAGCCGGCGCTGGCCATCGATCCCACGAGCAGGGGCAGGACCAGCATTGACAGGCGGCGGCGCATGGATCGGTTCATCTGTATTCCCTCGGACGCACTATACGTCGTCGGATGAAGCCCCGTTCCCCAGCTCATCCGCCTCGTGATTTGCAGCGCTTCCGCTAGAATCACCCAGATGGACAGTTATGTTCCGCTGCCACCGCTCCCCGGGCGCATCGAGCGCCTGAACGAGCTCGCGTATGACGTGTGGTGGAGCTGGAACGCGGAAGCGCGCGAGGTCTTCCGCGATCTCGACTATCCACTCTGGCGCTTCACCGATCACAATCCGGTGTTGCTGCTGCACCTGGTCGAAACCGATCGACTGGCACACGCCGCCGCGGATCCGGAGTTTCTGCGCCTCTACGACGCGGCGATCGCCGCCCTCGACCTCGTGCGCGCCGGCACCGGGAGCTGGTGGTCGGGGCATCCGGCCGCCTCGCTGGAGACGTCCGGCCAGCGGCCCCTGGTCTGCATCGCGCCCGCCTTTTCGCTGCATCAGGCGCTGCCGCTCGACAGCGACGCCGCCGCGGTGGCGGCGGGAGATTTCTGCAAGGAAGCCAGCGACCTCGGGGTGCCGCTCGTCGGCGTCGGGCTGATGCATCCGCACGGCTACATGCGGCAGCGGCTGTCGGGTGACGGGTGGCAGGAGGAATCGCCGGAATTGCTCGATTGGTCGGACGCGCCGATCACGCCGGTCTGCGAAGCGAACGGATCCCGCGTGCGGTTCGACGTCCCGCTGCCGGATCGCGTCGTCCGCCTGCAGGTGTGGCAGGTGCGGGCCGGACGGGTCACCTTGTATCTGCTCGATCCGGATCTCGCGGAGAACGCCGCCCCGGATCGGGAGCTGTCAGCGGCGTTCTGTCCGGAGGGGGAGACCACGGCACGGCGGCGCGCGCTGCTCGACGCGGGGGCGGATCGCGCCCTCGCGATCCTCGGCATCGAGCCCGCGGCCCGAGTCGATGCGCGCGACATCGGACCGGCCGTCCACGTGCCGGGATGGCTGGCCCGCGACCTCGCGGTACTGGTCGAGCGGCACGTCGGCCAGGATTGGCGCAACCACCTGGACGAGGAGCGCTGGTGGGACGGCGTAGCGGCGGTGCCGGGCGACCAACTGTGGGCCGCGCGGCAGCGGCTGCGCGGATACTTGATCGACTTCGCGCGAGGGCGCGCGCGGCGGCGCTGGACTCGCGAACAGGCGAGCGGCGCGGTGCTCGTCGCGCAGGGCACGCTCCTCGATCCCGCGGCGCTGACCATCGGATTTTCGAGCCGCGTCGGGGATGACCTGCGGCCCGACATCATTTTCCACGACGCCGAGCGACTCGCGGAGATTCTCACGGCGCGACGGCGCCCGGTCCAGATCGTGTTCGCCGGACGCGCCCATGCCGCCGACGGACCGGCCAAACGCCACCTGCAGCGGCTGTTCACGCGCGCGCTGGATCCGATGTTCGGCGGGCGCATCGCCTTCCTCGAGGACTACGACCTGCACGCCGCGCGTCTGCTGGTCCAGGGCTGTGACGCGTGGCTGAGCATGCCGCGAGCCGGCGGCGATGCCTCGCTGGGGGCGCTGAAGGCGGCGATCAACGGGGTCCCCGCGATCACCATCGAACCCGGCCGCCACGACGCCGCCGGCGCCCGCGACTTCTACCAACGGCTGGAGGAAGACATCGTCCCCGCGTTCTACCTGCGCGATCGGGCCGGCGTCCCGGTGGAGTGGGTCGGGCGGGTGCGGAACACGGCGGCCGCCGCGATTTGGCGGTTCACGGCGCGCCGCACCGTCAAGACGGCCACGGAACGGCTGTACAATCCGTCCCGCCGACATGTCTGATCGCAAGTACCGCCAGCGCGGTTACCAGGACGAGCCGCGCCAGCCGCGCGGCGGCGAGCGCCAGCCCGAGCAAAAGAAGGAGTACGCGCCGCGCGGGCAGCCGCCCCTCTCGCCGAAGACCTTTGACATGCCGGGGTTCCGCGAGGCCGTCAAGTGCGTCCGGTGCGGCACCGAGATCACCGTCGCGACCGCGTGGAGCCTGTCGGGGCAGTGCTCAAAGTGCCAGTCCGACCTTCACAGCTGCGCGCAATGCGCGCATTTCGATTCCGGCGCCACCTTCGAATGCCACCAGCCTGTGCTGGCGCGGGTGTCACCGAAAGACGCCCGCAACGAGTGTCCGCACTTCCAGCCGCGCACGACGGTCGAGCGCGAGACCAAGTCGACCCCGGCGCCCGACAGTCAGTCCAGCGCCAAGAAGTCGTTCGACGATCTCTTCAAGTAACCGGCACGAGGTGGCCGCGCATCAGTTCCACTTCAGGCCGCGCAGCTGCTCCAGGTTCACGTTCCCGCCGCTCAGCACGCACACCACTTTCGTCCCGGCGGCCGCCTGAATCAGGCCCTGCAGCAACGCCGCCACCGGAGCCGCCGCCGCCCCCTCGGGAACGACCTTCAGGTGCGACATGATCCACACCACCCCCTCGAAGATCTGCTCGTCCGGCAATGTCACCAGATCGTCGACGAATGAGCGGACGATGGCGTAGTTCAGCTCGCCGACCCGCTTGACGCGAAGACCGTCGATGACGCAGTCGACGGTGTCGAGCGTCAGCAGGCCGCCCTCCCGTACGCTCCGCGTCATCCCTGGCGCGCCGGACGACTCGACGCCGATGATCTTGATCGCCGGGTTACACGCCTTGAGCGCGGTGGCGACGCCCGAGATCAGCCCACCGCCGCCGATCGGCACGATGGCAAGCTCCACCTCGGGCCAGTCCTGGTAGATCTCGAGTCCCACCGTTCCCTGGCCGACGATCAACTGCTCGTCGTCAAACGGATGGATGTAGGTGTAGCCATTTTCGGCGACGAGCTCTTTTGCCTTCTCGTTGGCCTCGTCCCAGATCGTGCCGTGCAGGACGACCTCCGCGCCGTACGCGCGCGTGGCGGCGATCTTCGACGGCGTCGCGTTCTCGGCCATGCAGACGATGGCTTTGATGCCGTGTCGGGCCGCTGCCAGCGCGACCCCCTGGGCGTGATTGCCCGCCGAGGAGCAGATCACGCCGCGCCGCTTCTGCTCGTCCGAGAGCAGCGCGAACTTGTTCATCGGGCCGCGAATCTTGTACGAGCCGCCGCGCTGGAACATCTCGGCTTTCAGCCGCACCTCGAAGCCGGTGCGCTCGCTGAGGAGACGGGACGTCAGGAGCGGCGTGTGGTAAACGAATTCGCCCATCCGGGCGCGGGCCTGTTCGAAGGCCGATCGTGGGAACGGCAGCATCGGGTGAGTATAACGGCGAGATAGATGCGGCGGGTGATCGTTGGCCCATTCTGAGCCGGTGCGGGTAAGCGACAGCGCGCCGGAGTGCGTATATCGGCGTGATAACATCCCGTTTCCCCAATGCACACGGTCAGAAAGGTTCCTCGATGACCCCGCGTCGTTTCCTTCCCGCGCTGCTGCTGCTGTTTGTCGGCAGCGGCTGCGCGGCGCTGATCTACGAAGTCGTCTGGTTTCAGCTTTTGCAGCTCGTGATCGGGTCGTCAGCCATCTCCATGGGCGTGCTGCTCGGCACCTTCATGGGCGGCATGTGTCTCGGCAGCTTCCTGCTGCCTCGCTACGTCGGGCGGCGCCAGCATCCGCTGCGCGTCTACGCCTACCTCGAGCTCGGGATCGCCGCCTTCGGCGTGGTGATCCTGTTCGGGATGCCGCTCTTGAACGGCCTGTATGTGACGGTGTCGGGCGGCGCCGGCGTCACGGGCATCGTCTTTCGCGGCCTTGCCGCGGCGATCTGCCTGCTGCCCCCCACGCTGCTGATGGGCGCGACGCTGCCGGCGATCTCCCGCTGGGTCGAGTCCACACCCGAGGGTGTGTCATGGCTCGGCTTCTTCTACGGCGGCAACATCGGCGGCGGTGTGCTCGGCAGTCTCGCGGCCGGGTTCTACCTTCTACGGGTCTACGACATCGCCATCGCGAGCTACGTCGCCGTCGCCCTCAACCTCATCGTCGCGCTGCTCGCCATCGCGATCGCCAACGCGACGCCGCTGCCTGAGCAGATCGAGTCGGACCGCGACGCCGCGCCGCCTAAGCCGGTCGCCGGCGCGTGGGCCATCTACGTGGCGATCGGCCTGTCGGGCGCCACGGCGCTCTCGTCCGAGGTGATCTGGACGCGGCTCCTCTCGCTGCTGTTCGGCGGCACGGTCTACACCTTCGCGCTGATCCTCGCGATGTTCCTCTTCGGCCTGGGCATCGGCAGCAGCCTCGGGTCCGCGATCGGCCGCGCCGCGGCGCGGCCGCGCGTCGTCTTTGGCTGGTGCCAGATGGCGCTGTGCGGCGCGATCGCCTGGGCGGCCTACATGCTGACCCAGTCGATGCCCTACTGGCCAATCAATCCGTCGATCACGTCGGACGTGTGGTTCAACTTTCAGCTCGATATCGTCCGCTGTCTGTGGGTGGTGCTGCCAGGCGCGATGCTCTGGGGCGCGAGCTTCCCGCTGGCGCTGGCCTCGCTCGCCTCGCGCGGCCAGGATCCCGGCCGCCTGGTCGGCAGCGTCTACGCCGCGAACACGGTCGGCGCCATCATCGGATCGCTGTGCGCCAGCCTGCTGCTCGTCGTCTGGCTCGGCAGCCAGCACGCCCAGCAGCTGCTCATCCTGGTCTCCGCGCTGTCGGGACTGCTCGTGCTGTCCACCGGCGCCCCGGCGGAACCGGACCGGCACAGCGGTCTCCAGTTGGCCGGCACCATCACGATCATCGTCGCGGCGGCGTGCGCCGGGCTCCTCGCGCGGACCGTGCAGCCGCTGCCTGGGATTTTCGCCGCGTATGGCCGCTACACCGCCACGCGCGTCGGGCAGGCCGACGTCAAGTACGTCGGGGAGGGCTGGAACGCCACCATCGCAGTCACCGCGCTCCCCGGCGGCGTCCTCAACTATCACAACGCCGGCAAGGTCCAGGCCTCGAGCGAGCCGCAGGACATGCGCCTTCAACGCATGCTCGGCCACCTGACCACCCTCATTCCGCAGCAGGCGAAGAAAGTCCTGGTCATCGGCTGCGGCGCGGGCGTCACCGCCGGCGCCGTCTCGATCGATCCGGCCGTCGAGCACCAGACCATCGCCGAGATCGAGCCGCTCGTGCCGCGGGTCGTCTCGAAGCTGTTTGGCGAGTACAACTTCCACGTCGTCGACAACCCCAAGGTCCACGTGCGGATCGACGACGCGCGGCACTACCTGCTGACGACCAACGAGAAGTTCGACGCCATCACCTCGGACCCCCTGGATCCGTGGGTCAAGGGCGCGGCGATGCTCTACACCCGCGAGTTCTTCGAGCTCGTGAAGAGCCGGCTGAACCCGGGCGGGGCGGTCACGCTGTTCGTGCAGCTGTACGAGAGCAACTCCGACGCCGTCAAGAGCGAGATCGCGACCTTCATGGAAGCGTTCCCGAACGGCGTCGTCTGGGGGAACACGAACAATGGCGCCGGCTACGACCTCGTCCTGCTCGGCCAGGTGGACGACACCAGGATCCACGTGGACGACATCCAGGCGAAGCTGGAGCGGCCCGAGTATGCGCCGATGCGGCAGTCGCTCCGCGACATCGGCATGAACTCCGCGGTGGACCTGTTCTCGACGTTCGCCGGACGCGCCAGCGACCTCAAGCCATGGCTCGCCGACGCAATGATCAACCGCGACCGGAATTTGCGCCTCCAGTTTCTCGCGGGCATGGGCCTCAACCTCTATCAGAGCGACACCATCTACTCGAGCATGCTGGCCTACGCGCACCGCTTCCCGGACGAGCTGTTCGTCGCGTCGCCCGAGACGATGACCGCGCTGCGCGCCGG
>JBKJRJ010000058.1:0-3533 GCA_046594705.1 Vicinamibacterales bacterium | reverse complement strand
CGCTCGAACGCCTTGAGGTGCGTGCGGAACTGCGCGAGCTTCGCGCGAACATTCGGGTCCAGAGGGGCCGCGGCCGCCGGGGCGGGAGTCGCACCGGTGGTGCCCGCGGTGCCGACCGCGCCCGTCACACCACTGGTTGCCGCCGCGGGCGCCGCTTCCATTCCGTCAGCGCCGAGCAGCATCGTCAGGTTGGCGTCGAGCTTTCCATAGGCCGCGCGCCAGTTCGACTGCGTGGTGATCAACTCGTTGAAGTTCGTGATGAGCTCAGCGACCTGGGTGCGGTTGTCCCCCTGAAGCTTGGCCGCTTCCGGAAGCGCCGTCAGCTGGCTGAGGGTGTCGCGCGCCTCGCTCAGGTACTGCTTGGCCGCGGCAGCGTCAACCGTGCCGTCCTGGGCCGGCTGGGTGGTCGCGGCCGGGCGCGGTTCAGGCGCGGACGCGGGTTGAGTCTGCGTCTGGGGCGCCGTCGGCGCTGCCGGCGGCGCGGTCTGCGCAGCGGCTCCCACAGGCAGCGCGATCAGCGCGGTCAGGGCCAAGGCGCTCGTCCAGCGAGCGGATGAATTGTGCATGGGTGAAATCCTCCTGAATGATTCGTTGATGTCGTTCATGTCAGGAGGGTTAGAGCAAGCGCGGTACCGCGGCAGCTCAACTGGAAATGGCGTGGGAATCACCGGTCGAGGTAGGAATCGATCAGGCAGTTCTTACCTACTCGAGGCCGTCGATGTTGCCTGCGCGTGGCCGCCAGCCCTCGCTCATGAGGCGCGCCTGCTCGTTGAGGTACTTCGCGATGAGGTCGCCGGGAGAGGCGAACCGGTGGGTGGTCGGGCCCTGCGCGTCGGCAATCTCGAATTCGTAGGCCGTGTCGTCGTCCGCCTTGCGGATCTCGCAGACGAGCAGGTCGTCTTGCTTTTCCAGGAACCAGATCACGCGGGGCGAGTGAGCAATTCGGCCGCCACCCGGAAGTGTCGGAATTGGGCCGGAATTGTGATGCGGCTGTGTGCGTCGTGGGCGGTGACCGCACAGGCACCCGCGCACACGCTCACCCGTGCGCGGGGATGATGTAGAACGCCGCCGCCAGGATGATGTAGAGGCTCAGCAGCTGCAAGCCTTCGAGCCAGTTGCTCTCGCCGTCCATCGCGACCAGCGATACGGTCGCCACTGACAGGCCGATGGCGGCCATCTCGAATGGATTGAAGACCAGCGACATCGGCTGGCCGAGGAACGGGCCGAGGATAACCAGCAGCGGGGCCACCATCAGCGCAATCTGCGCGCTGCTGCCGATCGAGATCTCAATCGCCAGCGTCATGTCGTTTCGCGCGGCGGCGACGATCGCACTGTAATGTTCGGCGGCGTTGCCGACCAGGGCGACGACGATGACCCCGGCAAAGAGCTCGGTCATGCCGAACTGCTGAATGGCCGGCTCGAGGCCGCCGATCAGGATCTCGGCTTCCACGGTCGTGAGCAGCGTGCCGATCATAAGGAGGGTGATGGCGGCGGTCCGGCTCATGCCGGAGGCGTGGTGTCCCTGGGGACGGAGCGGGTCCTTGTGCGTGCGGAACGCGAACACCAGGCCGGCGCCATAGACGGCCAGCAGCACGAAGGAGGTCCAGAAGCTCAGGCGATCGAGGATCTCGGGAGTCGCATCGAGCGAGCCGAAGGCGAACAGGTCCACCGTGGCCGGCATCACGAGCGCGGCAATCGCCAGCGACAGCATGACGGTCGCGCTGCTGGCCGCCACGCGGCTGAACTTCTGGGTGCCGTGCCGCACGCCGCCGACGTAGAACGAGAGGCCGAGGACGAGCAGCAGGTTGCCGATGATGCTGCCGGTGATCGATGCCTTGACGACCTCGACGTGGTGCGCGCGCAGCGCCACCACGGCGATGATCAGTTCGGCGGCGTTGCCGAACGTCGCATTGAGGAAGCCGCCGAGCGTCGGCCCGGAGCGGTTGGCCAGTTCCTCAGTGGCGGCGCCGATCAGCCCTGCCGCCGGGATCAGGCCCACCGCCGCCGCGACGAATACCCAGATCGAGGTATTCCCGGAGTAGGCGAGATACCAGCTGACCGGGGCCACCACCAGGAGGAGGTTCAGCCAGCTGCCGGTAAAAGCCGCGAGAATCTGTTTGGCGAGCATCCGGGTGATTATGCCGTCGGCGGCCCGCCCGTGCGAACCCTTAGTCGCGCCACGCCCCGCCTCGCGGCACGCCGCCCGCACCCCGGCGCATCCCGGACATGCTCTCCGCGTCGGGCTGGATTTGATGGGCCTATAATGCCGCATGCACCGACGAGACTTCATCAAACATGGCGCAGCCGCGCTGGCCATCTCCAGCGTCCCAGCCTATGCGACCCAGCTGGCCGACACCCGCAAGCGGGTCGGGCTCATCGGCACCGGGTGGTACGGCAAGGCCGACCTGCTGCGCATGATCCAGGTCGCGCCGATTGAAGTGGTCTCGCTCTGTGACGTCGATCGCCGGATGGTGGCGGCCGCCGCCGACCTCGTGGCCCTCCGCCAGGCGTCGAAGAAGACGCCCCGCACCTACACCGACTACCGCGAGATGCTCAGGGCGCGCGATCTCGACGTGGTGTTAATCGACACGCCGGACCACTGGCACGCGCTGCCGATGATCGAGGCGGTCAAATCGGGCCTCGACGTCTGGGTGCAGAAGCCCGTCAGCGTGGACGTCGTCGAAGGGCAGGCGATGCTCGCAGCGGCCCGGAAATACAACCGGGTCGTGCAGGTCGGCATGCAGCGGCGCAGCACGCCGCACCTGGCCCGTGCCCGCGATCGGGTCATCCGCGAAGGGCTGCTCGGCACCGTCGGCCTGGTCGAAATCTACTGCTACTACCACATGCGGGCGCGCGGCAACCCGCCCGACTCGGCGCCGCCCGACTACCTCGATTACGACCTGTGGACCGGGCCCGCGCCGATGCGCCCGTACAACTCGCTGGTGCACCCGCGCAGCTGGCGCGCCTTCATGGAATACGGCAACGGCATCGTCGGCGACATGTGTGTGCACATGCTCGACATGGTGCGCTGGATGATGGACCTCGGGATGCCGGCCCGCATCAGCTCCGGCGGCGGGATTCTGGTGGACAAGGGCAGCAAGGCCAACATCACCGACTCGCAGACGGCGACCTTCGACTACGGCAACCTCCAGGTCGTCTGGACGCACCGCGCCTACGGCGATCCGCCCGATCCCAAGTATCCCTGGGGCGCCACGTTCTACGGCGACAAGGGCACGCTCAAGGCCAGCGTCATGAGCTACGACTTCGCCCCCCTCGGCGGGAAAGGGCAGGCGATCCACGAGGACGTGACCTACGAGTTCGACCAGTTCCCCGAGGATCGGACCGAGAAGGACCTCGAGACGCATGTCGCGCCGGCCATCCGGGCGCACATGAAGGATTTCCTTTCCTGCATCGAGTCGCGCCGCAAGCCGGTCGCCGACATCGAGCAGGGCTACATCTCGACGACCGCCTGCATCCTGGCGAACCTGTCGATGCAGCTCGGGCGGTCGCTGCAGTGGGACCATGCCAACGGC
>JBKJRJ010000566.1:0-7989 GCA_046594705.1 Vicinamibacterales bacterium | reverse complement strand
CGAACTCCTGGCTTTCTGTAAGACGGCCGACACACCCGGGCGCCCGGAGCTCGTGACCGCGCGGCGACTGACTGCCCCCAGAGCCCAGTAACCGCGTCGGTCATCCCGTCAGGGCCGAACCTGAACACATTCGTGCCCTGCCCTGCTGACATACTGCTCTGCACGGCGCGGACGCGGGCTCAGTGCATGGAGGTCGGCCGAGAAGGGATACAGCCCGGCCCAAGACTAGCGCCGGCGTGGAGCCGGCCGGACCGTCACGATGACTTCCGGTTCCTCGGGTGTGTCATCGTTTGCACGGCCCGTAAGCGTTGAGCGCATGTCTATATTGCCCGGCTCGGAATGAAAACCTCGGATTTCGCCTTGGTTTCCTGAAGTACGGACGCCTTTCATCGCGTGCTCCAGGATGTCGATGCCGTCACGGGTACGTCTGACAACGCTCATGCTCGTATCGACTGCATACAGGATGCCGCGCCTACCTCAGCGAGGTGAGGCGAGTTCGAGCGCGGTGTCGCGGGAGATGCGCCGCACGCGGGGGAGCGCCGCCACGCCGACGAGGAACAGACCGGCTGTGAAGAACGCGAGGTAGCCGGCACCCGGTGACTGCGGCTCTTGCGCGACGGAGCCGAAGGTCGCCGCGTCGAACAGCGCGACCAGGATCCGGCGCGTCTGGCCGCCTAAGGGATCGGACAACCCGGCGAGCAGCACGTGGTTCAACACCAGCGTCGATCCGAAAATCACCGCCAGGCTCCTGAGGAGACGCGCGCGGTCCGGCTGCGCGACCAGCGTGTTCAGGAGCAGCACGAACAGGAAGACGTCCACGAAGAAGAGCGGCAAGCCGCTGCGCGGCGTCAGCATCGCGAAGACCTGCGCGGCGGCGCCCAACAGCGTCGCGAGGACGAGGGCCCCGTTGACGTTCCCGATCATCGAGCGCGAGCCGTGCAGCAGCGCCTCGGCCGCGAGCGCGCCGGATCGGACGAGCGCCCCGAGCAGCATGGTGCCGAGCACCAGCGCGAAGACTGAGGGGGGCACCAGCACCACGCCGGCGCCCAGCCTGATGCCGGCCAGAAGGAAAACCGTCAGAAACAGCAGCGGCAGCACAATCGCGTCGCGGACGGCGCTCATTTGCGGGTCCCGAACACGCGCAGCGGGTTGAAGTCGGACGCGTCGCGGGTGAGTCCACGCTGCAGCTCGGCACGCAATTCGTCGGCCGAATGCATCTGGAGATCAGGATCGTCCACCACCAGGCGCCCGCCAGGCGCCAGCGCAATGGCGTGGTCGACCGTCGTCAACCCCTGGCGGAACAGCACGTCGTCGCTGTAGACGCGTCCCCAGCCCTCGCGGTAGTAGGCATATGCCACGTAGAACTGCACCGGCGCATCCCGCTCCGCCGGATCCGCGCGCCGAAGAGCCGCGCGGGCCTCGGCAAACTGGTTCGCACGGAAAAACCGCAGGCCGTCCGCAAAGGCGACCGGGTCGGCCTGGTAGACGCCGACCATCGCGGCCAAGCCGCCGGTCACGTGCGCCACCGTCTGCGGCTGACTCACATAGAGCCACGCGATGACGGCCGCATACGCCGCCGACGCCACCAGCCCGACCGCGCGGACCACCGGTTCCTTCATGGGCAGTAAATCATATGCCTCTCACGATCACGATCCCAACCCGAAGATCACCAGGGTCACAGAGACCACCACGCGATAGGATGATTGTTTAGCGGCGGCCGGCGTCGGCGACACGGCTCAGAATAAACGCGCTGATCTCGGGGTGGCGGAGGTTGGCGTAGAAGTTGTCGCCGAACGAGCAGGCGAGCGTGGAGTTGGCCGAGATGACCCCGGCGATCGCCCAGGCTCCGCCTTCCTGCAGAAGGATCGGCCCGCCCGAATCCCCCTGGCACACGGAGCTGGCGCTGCCGCTGAACGCCGTCTGCAGCGTCAGCGCGGACACGCCGGTCAGGGTCGCGACGCCGGCGCGCAGGGTCGAGGTGACGCCGGTCGCGTCCTTGCCCCAGCCGGTGATGATGGCGGTTTCGCCGACGCGCCCGTCACGGCTGAGCAGCAGCGGCGACGGAGCGCGGCCGATGTCGGCCGGCATCAGCACGACACCGACGTCATACGCACTGGCGCTCGACTCGCGCCACGAGGGGTGCGGCGCGAACGATGCCGCGGTCAGCTGCGGGCCGGTGCCGAGGAAGACGAGGATGGACGCGGTGGTGGACGGCAGGCAGTGCGCCGCCGTCAGGATCGCGCGCGGCGCGATCACCGTGCCGGTGCACGAGCCGGCCTGCAGGCCCGTGCTGTCTTTCATGTTCAGGAGGACCACCGGCGAGTTCGCCGTCGCGCACTCGGCGCCGTTGACGATGGCCGTGGCGGCCGAGACGCCCTGACCAATCGCCGCGCACGCGCTCGCGACCGGCACGCTTGGCGCCGCGGGGGGCGACGGTGTCGAGGGTGAGCCGCCGCCTCCGCCGCACGCGGCGGCGAGCACGAACAGGACGCCCGCGACGCTACCCCTCATCCTCGCTCTCGTGCGGATCGAGCGGATGGGGCAGGGTTGTCCCGGTGCCCGTCCACGGCGCCAGCACGCCCGCCTTCACATACGTCATCAGCTTGTCGCGCGTGTCCACGATGTCGAGGTTGCGCATCGTGAGCTGACCAATGCGATCCTGCGGCGTAAACATCGACGCACCCTTTTCCATCGTCAGCCGCTCGGGCTTGTAGGTCAGGTTTTCGGAGGTCGTGTTGAGGATGGAGTAGTCGTTGCCGCGGCGCAGCTCGACGGTCACCTCGCCGGTGATGGCGCGGGCGACCCAGCGCTGCGCGGTTTCGCGCAGCATCATCGTCTGCGGATCGAACCAGCGGCCCTGATAGAGCAGGCGGCCGAGACGACGGCCGTTGTCGCGGTACTGCTCGATGGTGTCCTCGTTGTGGATGCCCGTGATCAGCCGCTCGTAGGCAATGAAGAGCAGCGCCATGCCGGGTGCCTCGTAGATGCCGCGGCTCTTGGCCTCGATGATCCGGTTCTCGATCTGGTCGCTCATGCCGAGCCCGTGGCGGCCGCCGATGCGGTTGGCCTCCATCAGCAGGTCGACCGCGTGCTTGAACGTCTGGCCGTTCAGGGCGACGGGCTGACCTTCCTCGAATCGAATGGTCACCTCCTCGCGCTTCACCACCACGTCGTCACGCCAGAAGGCGACGCCCATGATGGGCTCGACGATGGTGACGCCGGTGTCCAGCCGTTCGAGATCCTTGGCTTCGTGAGTCGCGCCCAGCATGTTCGAGTCGGTCGAGTAGGCCTTTTCGGCGCTCATCCGGTAGGCGAAGCCGTGTTGGGTCATGTAGGCCGACATCTCAGCCCGGCCGCCGAGTTCGTCGATGAACAGCTGATCGAGCCAGGGCTTGTAAATCTTGAGCGAGGGGTTCGCGAGCAGCCCGTAGCGGTAGAAGCGCTCGATGTCGTTGCCCTTGAACGTGCTGCCGTCACCCCAGATGTTGACGCCGTCCTCTTGCATTGCGCCGACCAGCATCGTGCCGGTCACCGCGCGTCCGATCGGCGTGGTGTTGAAGTAGGGCACGCCCGCGGTCGAGATGTGGAAGCCGCCGCACTGCAGCACGGCGAGGCCTTCGGCGACGAGTTGCCGCCGGCAATCGATCAGGCGCGCTTTTTCAGCGCCGTAGTCGAGGGCCCGCTTGGGGATGTCGTCGTAATCCGGTTCGTCCGGCTGCCCGAGGTGGGCGGTGTAGGCGTAGGGAATCGCCCCCTTGGCGCGCATCCAGTGGAGCGCGGCGCTGGTATCGAGGCCGCCCGAAAACGCGATGCCCACCTTCTGTCCGGCGGGAAGACTCTGAAGAATGGTGCTCACGGCTGCAGCAAGTATCCCATGATCGGCCATAGTAGGGCTCGCATGGATGCTGCAGCGCTCGCGCCGTCCGCCGAACTGCGCGCGCGGTTCGGGGAGATCGACATCTACCTGTTCGATCAGCTGCTGAAAGGACGTTTCGACGGCCGCCACCGCGTGCTCGACGCGGGCTGCGGCGGCGGACGCAACCTGCCCTATTTCCTGGCCCGCGGATTCGACCTCTACGCGATCGATGAGGACCCTCGTGCGGTCGCGTCGGCGCGGGCGCTCGCGGCGCGGCTCGCGCCGGCGCTGCCGGCGGACCAGATCCGTCAGGGCACGATCCACGCGCTGCCCTGGGCGGACGGGCGGATGGAGGCCATCGTCTGCAGCGCCGTACTGCACTTCGCGCGCGACCGCGTCCACTTCGAGCGGATGATCAACGAGCTGTGGCGCGTGCTGGCCCCGGGCGGGATTTTTTTCGCGCGCCTTGCCTCGAGCATCGGGATCGAGACGCTCGTGCCAGAGACCGTCGGCCGAGTACGGCTGCCCGACGGTTCGGACCGCTTCGTGGTCGACGAGCCGTTCCTGCTGGAGACGACCCACAACCTCCGCGCTACGCTGCTCGATCCGATCAAGACCACCAACGTCCAGAACCAGCGCTGCATGACGACCTGGGTGGTGCAGAAGTAGCGCGCCGCCGACGGCTGCTGTCGTTGAGCGCCTGCACGTTCACCCGCCTGGTGATGGGCTGCGGCTCAGGCGTGTCGATCGCCACGGCGTCAACAAAGGCGTCGCTGCGCCACCGACACGGCTGCCGCCAGCAGGACGGCCACGGACGGGCCCCGGAGGGAGTGCACGATCCAGTCTAGCGGCTTATGATGACTCGATGCGCAGAGCCGTTCTTGCCCTGGGGTTCCTCGCACTTGTCGCCGCGGCGCCCCAAGCCCAGTCCCCCGGCGCGAGGGTGCGCGGCATTCTCGACAGCCCCAGGTTCAGGCAGGCGGTCGCGTTCATCCAGTCGGATCACGACCGCTTCGTCCGGGAACTCATTGCGCTGACCGAGATCCCGGCCCCGCCGTTCAAGGAGGCCGCCCGGGGCAAGGCCTATATGGCGCTGCTGCGCCAGGTGGGCTTGACCGATGTCGAGATGGACCCGGAGGGCAACGTGACGGGCATCCGCCGCGGCACCTCGCCCGCCGGGGGACCGCTGCTGCTGGTCAACGCCCATCTCGACACCGTCTTCCCCGAAGGCACCAATGTAAAAGTCACGCGCCAGGGCACGCGGCTCATGGCGCCGGGCATCGGCGACGACACCCGCGGGCTGGCGCTGCTCCTCGCGCTGGTCCGCACGCTGGACGCTGCGGCGTTCACCACGCCGGGCGATATCCTGTTCGCGGGCAACGTCGGCGAAGAAGGGGAGGGCGACCTGCGCGGCATCAAGTTCCTCCTCAAGAAAGGCAACTACAAGGACCGCATCACGCAGGTGCTCGCCATTGATGGCGACGCGTCGAACGGCGTGACGCGCGGCGCGCTCGGCAGCCGCCGCTATCGCGTCACGTTCAAGGGCCCGGGCGGCCACAGCTACAGCGCGTTCGGCCTGGTCAATCCGGCGTTTGCGATGGGAAGCGCGATCGCGAAGTTCTCGCGCCTCGAGGTCCCGGTGGCACCCAGGACCACCTACAACGTCGGCGTGGTCCGGGGGGGCGCCTCGATCAATGCCATCCCCTCCGACGTCAGCATGGACGTGGACCTGCGGTCGGAAGCCTGCGCCGAGCTCCACAAGCTGGACGGAGAGTTCCTCGCGGTGCTTCGCGCGGCGGTGGACGAGGAGAACCGGACGCGCTCGACCAGGGAAGGCAAGGTCGAGCTCGACGCCAAGGTCATCGGCGACCGCCCGTGCGGCGAGACCGCCCTCGATTCGCCGATCGTCGAGGCCACCTCCGCCGCCATCAAGGCCTTTGGCCTGACGCCCGTCTTTTCGATCGGCAGCACCGACGCCAACATCCCGATGAGCATGGGCATCCCCGCGATCACCATCGGCCACGGCGGGCCAGGCGGGCGGGCGCACTCGCCCGACGAATGGATCGACGTCGACCCCGCCCAGAACGCCACCAACGTCAAGCTGGCGCTGGCCATCCTGCTCGCCGTTGCCGGCGGGCGCTGACGGCTCCGGTGATACGATCGCAGCTGTGTCCCTGGAGGTTTCCATGAAGCGCTGGCTGGTAACGTTCGTCCTGTTTGCGGTGTGTTCGGCGGCAGTCCGTGCCGACGTCACGCTCGTCCAGACCTCGACGGTCGAGGGCGGGATGGCGGCGATGGCCAACGCGCCGTCGCCCGAGATTACGACCCGCGTGAAAGGCCTGCGGTCGCGCACGGACATGAATGCCGGCTCGGTGTCGGTGATCACGATCCTTGACCTGGTGGCAAAGCAGATCATCATCCTCCGCCCGGACCAGAAGACCGCGACGGTCTCCAGCGCGGCGCCGCCGCCCGCCCGCGCCCCCTCCGCCCCGATGGTCACCGTGGGCGGCATCGAGGCCTCGGTCAAGCCCACGGGCAAATCGCAGCTGATCGACGGCATCAAGTGCGATGAGTTCACCTTCACCACCGCGATCGACATGGGCGCCATGAGCGGCGGCCAGCTGCCGCCCGAAACCGGCGCGATGCTGCAGGGGATGAAGATGCTGATGGCCGGCTCGGTCTGGGTCGCCAAGGATGCGCCCGGCGCCGCCGATTACATCGCGTTCCAGAAGGCAGCTGCCTCGAGCGACACGGCCGCTATCGGCGCGGCGGCCGCCGGCGTCAGCATCCCCGGGCTCGAAAAGATCATGAAGGCGATGAGCAGCATCGAGGGCCTGGCCTACCTGACCGAGATGACGATGACGGTCGAGGGCAGCGGCCAGATCGCCGACATGATGAGGCAGATGGGGGCGATGAAGATGATCTCGCGCCTCAAGTCCGTGAAGACCGACGCGTTGAGCGACGACCTGTTCAAGATCCCCGAGGGATACACCACCACCAAGTAATAAGGGCCGTGAGGCTTGTTTTCATAGTGCAGGCCTTCAGCTTGCGCCAGGAGTGTTCATGAAGAAGTTCGCCATTGCCGCCGTGACGGCGGTTTCGCTCTCGATCGCGCTCGGTGCGCAGGCGCCGCCGCCCGCCGCCGGCCAGCCGCCCGCGCCCGCCCAGACGCCGGCGCCCCAGCCGCTGCCCGGTCTCGCGAATGAGGTCAAAGGCATGTACACCAACGTCCACACCAACATCACCAAGGCCGTGGAGCAATTCCCGGCCGATAAGCTGACGTGGCAGCCGACGCCGGCTGTGCGATCGTGGGCGCGTCTCATCGGCCACATCACCGACGACAACAACGGCGCGTGCTACCTGCTGGCCGGCGACGCTCAGCGGCCCGCGCGGGTCGACAGCGTGGACAGCGCCGAGTCCCCGGCCAACAAGCTGTCGAAAGACGACCTGCTCAAGGGCTACAAGGAATCGGTGGAGCGGTGCAACAAAGCCTTCGCCGCGGTGACCGAGGCCAACATGGCCGAGCGAAACGGCACCAGCAACCGCTCGAAGATCGGCGTGCTCATGTACAACACGAGCCACACCAACGAGCACTACGGCAACATCACCACCTACATGCGGTTGAACAACTTGGTACCGCCCTCGTCCGCTCCCCGCACCCAGTAATAAACATCTATTTGGAGTCCCAGTCGAGGGACTCCAGATGACTTGACCAGACATTTTCACCTACGCATGTTCCGTTTCGGAACACGATTGTTTCGTCGGTGCAACCCGTCCTTCCGGCTCTAACGCTAATACATTAGGAAATACTACCGGATCACCCTTATTCGACCGTGGCGTTCCTCTTGCTCTGTCAGTCCCCACAACTACGAAGTTTCGATGACAGGGGGAGCTGACCCGGCAGGTGCCGGCGCGCCCGAGCCGGAGGGTGCGTGTCTCAGTGTGTGGTCGGAGGGTCGTCGTTCATTTCGCGGCTGGCGCGCGGCGTTCGCACGGCCGTCCCGGCGGTGGTGGCCGCCACCGTGCTCGCCGCGGTCGCCGTCATCGCGGACCCCTATCCGCCTTATTGGAGCACCGGCACCGGCCCCGCCGTCCACTACGCGCCCGTGGCCTGGCCGTCCGACGCCGCCTTC
>JBKJRJ010000480.1:0-2730 GCA_046594705.1 Vicinamibacterales bacterium | reverse complement strand
GCTGGGGATGGATCGACGGCCTCCGCAAGTCGTTCGACGCACAATCGTTTCTTCAGCGCTATACGCCGCGGCGGGCGCGAAGTATCTGGAGCCAGGTCAATCGCGATCATGTGGCGCGGCTGACCGCGGCCGGCCGCATGACGCCGCACGGCCAGCGCCAGGTGGATGCCGCCAGGGCCGATGCCCGATGGGACGCAGCCTATGCCCCGATCCGCAGCGCGAGCGTAGCGACCATCCCCGAGGACTTGCGCGCCGCCATCGAGGCCAACCCGCGCGCACGCGCACCCTTCCGCACGCTCGATCGTATGAACCTTGTTCGCCCTGACGTTCCGGACCAACAACATGAAGACGCCGGCCGGGCGCGCGAAGAAGATCGCGACACTCGTCGCCATGCTCGCGCGCGGTGGGACCATCGCGTAAACTCGAGCAGTACCGACAACAGGAGTGTCTTCGTATGGCAGCCGTGGGATCGTCCGAGCAGCCGTTGCGCATCGCCGTCATCGGCTCGGGACCTGCCGCGTTCTACGCGTCCGAGGCGCTGCTCAAGCAGCCCACGCGCGTCATCGACGTGGACATGTTCGAGCGCCTGCCGGCGCCGCACGGCCTCGTGCGCCACGGGGTTGCGCCCGATCACGCGAAGATCAAGACCGTCACACGTGCCTACGACGCGATCGCGAAGCATCCACGCTTCCGCTTCTTCAGCAACGTCGAGTTCGGGCGGGACCTGGCCCTGCCTGATCTCTCGCGTCACTACCACCAGGTGCTCTTCGCCACCGGCACGCAGACCGACCGTCACATGGACATCCCCGGCGAGGAGCTCACCGGCAGCCACGGCGCAACCGAGTTCGTCGCCTGGTACAACGGCCATCCTGACTATCGGGATCACCCCTTCGATCTCTCGGTCACACGCGCCGCGGTCGTGGGCGTCGGCAACGTCGCCATCGACGTCGCGCGCATCCTCGTGCGGACGCCCGAGGAGCTCGAGAAGACCGACATGGCCGCGCATGCCCTCGAGGCATTCCGCGGCAGCCGCATCGAGGAGGTGTACCTGCTGGGGCGTCGAGGTCCGGCGCAGGCGGCCTTCTCGAATCCGGAGGTCAAGGAGATCGGCGAGATGTCGGACGCCGACGTGATCGTCCGTCCCGACGAAGTGCGGCTCGACGCCTTGAGCCAGGCGCACCTGGACGCCGCTCACGACCGGGAGCTCACGCGGAAGGTCGAGATCCTCCAGGGGTATGGTGCACGGATGCCCCAGGGCAGGCACCATCGCCTGCACGTCCGCTTTCTCGTGTCCCCGACCGAGGTGCTTGGCGATGCGCACGGACGCGTCCGGGGCTTGCGCCTGGCGCACAACCGGCTGGTGGCGTTGGCCAACGGCGCGATCAGCGCGGAACCGACAGGCGAGTTCGAGGACCTGGACGTGGGGCTGGTGTTCCGCGCGGTCGGCTATCGCGGCGTGCCGCTCCCCGGCGTCCCGT
The DNA here is from genome assembly GCA_046594705.1 of Vicinamibacterales bacterium. Classification (GTDB taxonomy): domain Bacteria; phylum Acidobacteriota; class Vicinamibacteria; order Vicinamibacterales; family 2-12-FULL-66-21; genus JAICSD01. Next base: position 1,252 of record JBKJRJ010000480.1, on the reverse strand, counting down.
TCGACGAGCGGCGCGGCGTGATCCCGAACGACCACGGGCGTGTCCTCGAGCGCGACAAGGGGCAGCCTGTGACCGGCCTCTACGCTGCCGGCTGGATCAAGCGCGGACCGAGCGGTGTCATCGGCACCAACAAACCGGATGCGACCGAAACCGTCGCATTGATGCTGGCGGATGTCGACGCCGGCGTGCACCTGGCGCCCGCGGAGCCCGACGCCCGCGCCGCGGAAGCGCTCGTCTTCGCGCGCCAGCCGCTGGCGCTGACCTATGCCGACTGGAAGCGGCTCGACGAGCTCGAGTGCCGCAACGGCGCCGCCTGCGGTCGTCCGCGCCTCAAGTTCGCGTTCATCGAAGAGATGCTCGCCGCGCTGGAACGCGCGGAGCCGTCATGACTTCGTGTCGTCCCCACGTGTAGAATGGCCGGCCTGATCACACCTAGACGAGGAGATGCCCCATGTTGATGACCACCACCACCGTGCTCGAAGGCAACCCCGTGAGCCGCTACCTCGGCATGGTCACCGGCGAGGCGATCATCGGCGCGAACGTGTGCCGTGACTTCTTCGCCAGCGTGCGCGATATCGTCGGCGGGCGTTCGGCGACCTACGAGCGCGGCCTGGCGGAAGCGCGGAAGGTCGCGATGGAGGAGATGGAAAAGCGCGCCACCGAACCCGGCGCGAACGCCGTGATCGGCATCGACCTCGATTACGAGGTCCTCGGGCACAACAACGGGATGCTCATGGTCTCGGTGAGCGGCACGGCCGTCGTCTGCTGATTGCGACACTCTACATCCATGCCGACCACCCTCACTGCCCGGGAACGCACCAGCCTGAAGGGCCGTGCGCACGCGCTCGAGCCGGTCGTACACGCCGGCAGTTCGGGCGTGACTGACACCCTGGTCGCCGAAGTCGATCGGGCGCTCACGGCGCACGAACTGATCAAAGTGACGGTCAACACCGCGGACCGCACGGAACGTCTCGACCCAAACAGCGCCAGCCTGGTCATGTGGTGGCGCCGGCAGAACGAGGCGACGGCCTCACGATCGATCGAGATATGGGGGCTCATGGTGGCCCGGACATGGTACCGCCTCGGTGGACCTTTCAGGTTCCGGCGCAGCTCTGCCTACCTGCGCGCCGCTAGCGGCTAGGGGCGTCCGAGAGCGTCAAGTTCTACCCACCGCTCCAGGACGGCGTGGATCTCCTGCTGGACAGTCTCGATGCGCGCCAGCACCGTCCTGATCCGCTCAGCCCCGGACTTG
>JBKJRJ010000406.1:0-3925 GCA_046594705.1 Vicinamibacterales bacterium | reverse complement strand
ATCACGCCGAGATGGCAGGTATACATCCGGTGAAGGAAATGCTCCGGGGACCAGTCGGGCTTGAAGCAGGCGTCGCACCGCCGTCCCGTCTCGTCGAGCTTGTCTTCGTCGGAGTAGAAGACGTCGGCGTCGGGGCTGGCGTTGATGGCAACGACCATCTGCGCGAGCGCATCGGGTGTCAGCTCGTCGTCATGATCGAGGAGCGCGATGAACTCACCGCGCGCGGACGCGAGCGCGGCGTTGGAGGCCCCGGAGATGCCTTCGTTCGCCGCGAGCCTGGTGATCCTGATGCGCGGGTCGCCTTCGAACTCGCGCAGCGTGGCGGCCGTCTCGGCGGATGTGGACGCGTCGTCACACAGACACAGCTCCCAGTTGGCGTAGACCTGCCGGCGCACCGATTCGACGCAGGCGCGCAGCCACTGAGGGGCGGTGTTGTAAACGGGGGTGATGACGCTGATGAGAGGCTGGAGGGGCAGTGCCGCGACGTCAACCGCGAGCGCCTGCAGCTGCGCCTCCGACGGCGTGTTGGCCGCGACCCACCGGGCATAGCGTTCGGCGTCCTCGTCGGCAGTCGGTGCCCGACGAAGCATGGCGAGCGCCCCCTGGACGCCGTGGGCCCTGATCTGCGCGACGACGGTGGCGAGTGATTGACGCACGTCGGCTGCGGGACGAGGCCATTCGAAGCGCGGCTCGCCGAACAGCGCCCACGCGAAGTTCGCCGGGCCGTCGGCGACGGTCTCGAGTTTCACGTGCACGTCGAGGGAGGCCGCCGCGGTCGGCGGCAGCGGCACGCGCAGGGTCTGCCATTGCCGCTCGGTGACGCGCCGTGCATCCACACGCCGCTCAGCGTGCTGTGACCAGCCGAGCGCAGGCACGCTCAGCGTGACCCGGAAGCGCACGGGATTGGGGGCCCGGTGCCAGACATGCGGCGAGAGGCCAATCGAGGTGACGAACTCGGATGCGGCCGGCACCATCACGCGGTACTCGACTGAGGAAGCGGGATGACAGAGCAGGGCCTCGAGGGCGCGCGACCGCATGACGATCGGCCCGATCCAGCGGATGGCGGGGAAGTCGTCAGGCTGATCGGTCTGTTCGGTGACGGGCGACGAGAGGCGCAGCGCGGACGAGCGGTAGCGCAGGTAATTGAGGGCGCGCGCCGCCGAGTCCACGGGCAGCCTCGCCGCGGCGCGGCGTGCGGCGCTGCCGGCCGTCCAGGCCGGGTGCGCGACGGCCTGCCCCGCGCGGATGATCGCGCCGCGCGCCGAGAGGAACAGCCGGCGCCCCGCGGACCCTTCCATCAGGCTGTATTCGTCGTGGAGCTGCCGGCTCTCCTGTTCCATCGCGGCAACCGCGCGGCGCTCGTCGGTCACACGCCTGGCCGCCATCTCGGCGAGGCGGGTGGTCGCCGCGCTCAGCCGTTCACGCTGGATGGGATTCGGCGTCATGCGTTGCCGGCTTTGGGCGGGTCTGCGAGGTCCGAGCCTGCAGAGCTCGGGACATTCGTCGTGCCGGAAGAACTTGCGACGTCCGCGCCGCCTGTCACGTCGGTGTCGCGGCGTCCCGACCTGATGGCCTCGAGCCGCGCGCGCATGGCGGCGCCGGTGGCGGCAGCCGAGTAGATGCGCTCGACCATCTGCTTGGCCCGCGCACCACGCGCCGCGGCCTCGTGCGGGGCCGAGACCACCTCGCGGATGAGCGCCGCCGCCTTGTCGCCGTCGGGATCCGCCCAGACCGCGCCGCGCATGTACGGACCGTAGTCGCGAGTCAGCGACACCAGGGAGTAGTCGAGCGGGTAGCTGTTGTCCGGCGTCATGAAGTCCATGTTCGCCGAGTACGCCGTCGCGATCACGGGCTTCGACAGCGCCATCGACTCGAGCAGCGTCATGCCGAAGCCCTCGGCGCGGTGCGGCGACAGATAGCAGTCCGCCGTGTTCAGCAGCGCGCACAGATCGGGACGATCGAGATAGCCGTCCAGCATCACCACATTCAGTCCGCTGGCTTCCTCGTGAAGCCGGCGCACGCCGGCGCGGTCGTATTCGGCATTGCCGAACTTCAGCACGAGGACCGCCTCGCCGGGCGCGAGCCGCGCCTGGCGGAACGCGCGGATAGCCGCGAGCGGGTTCTTCCGTTCGGTCTGGCTGGAGACGTCGAAGATGTAGAGGAAGACCTTCGGCCCTTCGGGAATGCCGAAGTGGGCGCGACCTCTGGCCGGCAGCGGTGGGAGGACGATCGGGATGCGCATCCGCCGTACCGGCACCGCGACCTTTGCGCGCAACGCGTCCTGCACGAACCGCGTCGCCGCCCACACCTCGTCGACGTAGCCGGCAAACGGCACCCACTCGTCACGGAAGGTCGCGAGCTCCCAGAACCAGTAGCCGATGGTGTAGTGGTCCCTGAAGTAGCGCCGCCCGCGCCGCGCCGCGAACGCGGGCATGTTGTCGGCGTTGAGATGCACGAGATTGAACGGATGCGGGTTGCGATCGGTGAACACGTCGCGATACGACGGGTCGCCGGCCCTGAGTCGTGACACGACATTGTTCAGCGCCAGCGGCACGCCGGCAGTCTGCAAGGCGCGGATGCTGGCGCGGGCAGCCTCGCCCATGCCGCTCTCGGTGTCGAGGTATCCCGACAAGTTGACGCCGAGCGGCGCGGTGCGGATCGCGGTGCTGACGCGGCGGTGCGAGCGGCGGGCTCGCAAAGCGGCCTGCAGCGCCGCGGCGCTCACGCCGCTCAAGCCGGCGCGGGCCCGGGCGCGCCGGTAGATCTCGAGCGCCCGCCAACTCCGGCTGCCGCGGATGTCTTCTACATGCTCGCGCGTGACGCGGATGTCGAGGTCGAGCTCCTCGCGGCGCTTCGCCAGCCGCCGCAGCTCGTCCACCGCCGCCTGTGCCGCGTCGAGCGGTCGGAGACCACGCTGGTCACGATCAGGCCGCGGATCACGCGCACTACGCGGCTCAGGCCGCGGTTCACTGGGATCGCCCGGGTCAGGCTGCGGATCACCCGGACTACGCGGATCAGGCGAGTCGTCCATGTCAGGCGCGCGTGATCGCCATCAGCGAGTCGCCGCGGGGATGCGACCGGTCGGCGAGGCGCTCGGCGCGTCCGCCCGCCAGCTCCGCCATCCGCGCGAGCACGCCGAAGTCGTAGTGATACGGGGGACGATCGCCCTGTGTCGTCGTGCCGTCCGGCTGCAGCCGCGGCGCGAACGGATCGGCGCCGGGCTCGGCCCAGGCGACAACGAACGTGCCGCCGGTGGTTAGCTTACGGATGACCGAGGCGAAGCAGCGGGCCACACCGTTCAGCGGCAGGCGCCGCAGCAGCGAGCTGGCAATGGCCATGTCGAAGTCGTGCGGGACGTCCGACAGATCGAACTCGTCGTTGACCACGAAGTGGCCGCGTTCCGGGCGCACCCCCGCGCGCGGCAGCTCGATCTGGACGCCCGCGACGAACAGCTCGACGTTTTTCTCGAACCCCCAGTAGTGGCTCTGCTCCATGAAGGGCAGCAGCCGCGCCGCTGAGGCCAGGCTGCCGCACCCGACGTCGAGCATGTAGTGGTCCGGCCGCAGGCCGCGCCCGCGCAGGAACTCGAACACCCACGCCCCTTCCTCGTCCCACTTGCCGCCGGTCGCCATCCGGTGCCAGGCGCGGTCGCCGGCGGATCCCTGCGCCTCCGGCTCGGCGGCGGTTCCCAGCGCCTGGTGCGGCGACGCGGCCGTCAGCCGGCGATATTCGGTGAGACCGCTATCGACGTCGCCGTCGAAGCGGAGCTGCCCCTGCTCGAGCACACACACCCGCCGGCAGATCGCCTGCACCGCGGCCGCCGAATGCGAGACGAACAGGATGGTCTTCCCCGCCTCGAGAAACGACGACAGCGTGCCCATGCACTGTCGCTGGAATTCTTCATCGCCGACCGCGAAGATCTCGT
>JBKJRJ010000006.1:0-4250 GCA_046594705.1 Vicinamibacterales bacterium | reverse complement strand
TCGATGAGTTTCTTCTTCGTCTTCATCAGCTCGACGTCGAGGCAGAGCGCCTGGAGCTCGCGGATGAGGACGTTGAACGATTCCGGCAGGCCGGGCTGGAACGACGCGTCGCCCTTGACGATCGCCTCGTAGATCTTGGCGCGGCCCGTGACGTCGTCCGACTTCGCGGTGAGCAGCTCCTGCAGGATGTGCGCGGCGCCGTAGGCTTCGAGCGCCCACACTTCCATCTCGCCGAAGCGCTGGCCGCCGAACTGCGCCTTGCCGCCGAGCGGCTGCTGCGTGATCAGCGAGTAGGGTCCGATCGACCGGGCGTGGATCTTGTCGTCGTCCAGGTGCGACAGCTTCAGCATGTAGATGTAGCCGACCGTCACGTCCTGCTCGAACTCCATCCCCGTCATGCCGTCGAACAGCGGCGTCTTGCCGCTCTTCGGCAGGCCGGCCTGCTCGAGCCATTCCTTGATCTCTTTTTCGCGCGCGCCATCGAACACCGGCGTAGCGAAGTAGAGGCCCAGCGCGTGGGCGGCCCACCCGAGGTGGGTCTCGAGGATCTGCCCGACGTTCATGCGCGACGGCACGCCCAGCGGGTTCAGCACGATCTCGACCGGGCTGCCGTCGGGCAGATACGGCATGTCTTCTTCCGGCAGGATGCGCGCGATGACGCCCTTGTTACCGTGCCGTCCGGCCATCTTGTCGCCGACCGACAGCTTGCGCTTCATCGCGACGTAGCACTTGACCAGCTTGATGACCCCCGGCGGCAACTCGTCGCCGCGGCGGACCTTCTCTTTCTTCTCCTCGAACTGGTTCCGGATGACTTCGACCTGGCGCTCGGTGCGCTCCTCGAGCTCGCGGAGATCTTCCTCGAGCCGCGGATCGTCCGCGTTCACCTTCAGCCGCACGATGGCTTCATACGGCAGGCCCTGGAGGACCTCCTCGCTCAGCGCGGTGCCCTTCTTCAGCAGGCGCTCGCGGCCGTGCTCGTCGTAGAGGTCGGCGCGCGATTCCTGCCGCTGCAGCATGTTGATCACGCGCTTCTTCACTTCGTCGTGAAGGATGCGGATCTCGTCCTGCAGGTTCTTCTCCATCATCTCGAGCTCATCGTTCTCGATGGCCTTGGCGCGATCGTCCTTCTCGATGCCCTTCCTCGAGAAGATCTTGACGCCGACGATGATGCCCTCGATGCCCGGGGGGCAGACCAGGGAGGCGTCACGCACGTCGCCGGCCTTTTCGCCGAAGATCGCGCGCAGCAGTTTCTCTTCCGGCGTCAGCTGGGTCTCGCCCTTCGGCGTGACCTTGCCGACCAGGATGTCGCCCGGCTTGACCGAGGCGCCGATCCGGATGATGCCGCTCTCGTCGAGGTCCGCGAGGTAGCCCTCGCCGACGTTCGGGATGTCGCGGGTGATCTCTTCCGGGCCGAGCTTGGTGTCGCGGGCCTCGATCTCGAACTCCTCGATGTGGATCGAGGTGTAGGCGTCGTCCTTCACCATCCGCTCGGAGATCAGGATGGCGTCCTCGAAGTTGTAGCCGCGCCACGGCATGAACGCGACCAGCACGTTCCTGCCGAGCGCCAGCTCGCCGAGCTCCGTGCAGGGCCCGTCGGCCAGGATCTGTCCCTTGTGAACCTTCTGGTTGACGCTGACGATCGGCTTCTGGTTGATGCAGGTGTTCTGGTTCGAGCGCTTGAACTTGGTCATCGGGTAGATGTCGGCGCCCATTTCGCGCGACATCGATTCCGATTCTCCCTCGACGCGCACCACGATGCGCTGGGAGTCGACGTAGTCCACCGTGCCCGAGCGGCGCGCCACGATACACGCCCCCGAGTCACGGGCGGTGATGTATTCCATGCCGGTGCCGACGTAGGGCGCGCGGGCCCGCAGCAGCGGCACGGCCTGGCGCTGCATGTTCGATCCCATCAGCGCGCGGTTGGCGTCGTCGTTCTCGAGGAACGGCACCAGCGAGGCGGCGACCGAGACCAGCTGCTTCGGCGAGACGTCGATGAAGTCGACCTTGTCCTTCATCGGCAGGATGAAGTTGCCGGCCTGGCGCGCGTTGACGCGGTCGGTCGTGAACTTCCCCTTCTCGTCCACCGCGGCATTGGCCTGCGCGATGATGTACTGGTCCTCTTCCCACGCCGACAGGTAGTAGGAGTAGGGCTCGTACTCGAGCCCGCGGCGGCGGCGGCCGCCGGCCCCGGGGTCGCCGGCCTTGTCCTTGTCGGCGCCGACGTCGGATGCCTCGACGATGTCACCCACCTTGTACTTGGTGTTGCCGCCGGCGTTGGTGATGATCACGTAGTCGATGACGCGGCCGTCCTTGACCTTGCGGTAGGGGCTCTCGATGAACCCGAACTCATTGATCCGGGCGTAGCACGACAAGGACGAGATGAGGCCGATGTTCGGGCCTTCCGGCGTCTCGATCGGGCAGATGCGGCCGTAGTGGGTCGGATGGACGTCGCGGACCTCGAAGCCCGCGCGCTCGCGCGACAGACCGCCGGGCCCGAGGGCGGACAGCCGGCGCTTGTGCGTGACCTCCGACAGCGGGTTGGTCTGATCCATGAACTGCGACAGCTGCGACGACCCGAAGAATTCGCGAATCGCGGCCATCACCGGCTTCGCGTTGATCAGGTCGTGCGGCATGGCGGTCGCCATTTCCTGGTAGACCGACATCTTTTCCTTGATCGCGCGCTCCATGCGGACCAGCCCGATGCGGAACTGGTTCTCGAGCAGCTCGCCGACCGACCGCACGCGGCGGTTGCCGAGGTGATCGATGTCGTCGACGTTCGCCGGGAACTTGCGCAGCTTGAGCAGGTACTTGATGACCTCGTAGAAGTCCTGCGGGTGCAGGATCTTCTCGTCGAGCGGCGTGTTCAGCTTCAGCTTGGTGTTCAGCTTGAGCCGGCCGACGCGCGAGAAGTCGTACTTCTGCGGGTTGAAGAACATGCTCTCGAACAGGTTGCGCGAGCTGTCCAGCGTCGGCGGGTCGCCCGGCCGGAGCCGGCGGTAGATCTCGATCAGCGCTTCTTCGTGCGTGTGGACAGGGTCCTTCTTGAGGGTGGTCGCCAGCACGTTGCCGGTGTCGTCCTTCTCGGGGAAGAAAATCTCGATCTTCTCGACGTTCTTTTCCTGCGCCATCGAGATGACGCGCGGTTCGAGCGGCTCGTTGGCCTCGAGGATGACCTCGCCGGTGGACGGGTCGACCACGTCGGTCGCCGCAAAGGCGCCTTCGAGCTCGGCGTCCGCGACTTGGACCGACATCACGCCGGCCTTCTTCAGGGCGGCGATGGCGTTGGCGTTGATCTTCTTGCCGGCGCCGGTGACGGTGTCGCCGCCCGCCTTCAGCTCCTTGGCGGCGCGCATGCCGAGCAGGCTGTCGGCGACCGCCCAGGTCATCGTGCCGTTCTTGAAGTGCAGCTTGTCGACCGTGTAGAAGCTGCGGATGATCTCGTCCGCGCCGCGCAGGCCGAGCGCGCGCAGGAAGACCGTGGCGAGGAACTTGCGCTTGCGATCGATGCGGACGTAGAGCAGGTTCTTGGCGTCGTACTCGAACTCCACCCAGGAGCCGCGGTACGGGATGATCTGCGCGATGTAGAGCGTCTTGTCTTCCGAGTGGAAGAAGGCGCCCGGCGAGCGGTGGAGCTGCGAGACGATGACACGCTCCGTGCCGTTGATGATGAAGGTGCCGTTCTCGGTCATCAGCGGGATGTCGCCGTAGTAGACCTCCTGCTCCTTGATGTCGCGGATGGTCTTGACGCCGGTCTCGGGGTCCTTGTTCCAGACCACCAGGCGGATCGTGACCTTGAGGGGCACGGCGTAGGTCATGCCGCGCTCCTGGCACTCGTCCACGTCATACTTCAGCTTGAGCCCGACGGTGTTGCCGCAGACGTCGCAGATGTCGCCGCGCGCGTCGTTGGGCTTGCCGCAGCGCGGGCACAGCACCTCGTGCTCGCCGTAGGGATCGGCGATCAGGGTGTGGCCGCAGCTCGTGCAGGGCTGCCGCAGGTGATGCAGTCCGGACAGCCGGCCGCACTTGCACTCCCAATTGCCGATCGAGTACTCGATGAACTCCAGCGAAGAGTTCTCGCGGAAGTCACTGATCGGGAACACCGACTTGAACACCGACTGCAGGCCGGCGTCTTCGCGCTCGGACGGCAGGCGGTTCATCTGCAGGAACCGCTCGTACGACTTCTTCTGAATCTCGATCAGGTTCGGGATGGGAACCGTGGTCTTGATCTTGGAGAAGTCGATGCGCTCGCG
>JBKJRJ010000075.1:0-5412 GCA_046594705.1 Vicinamibacterales bacterium | reverse complement strand
GACCAGATCAGGCCGGGGACATCGGATCACCGTATTGCCCTAAGCCTGCTCAGAACGGGAGCCGATCATCCTGACTAATCTGATATGGAACGACCCTGTCAAACCAGCTCGTTCGACGACACCAGGGTCTTCTTCATCAAATACTTTCTCTCTGATCTTCTCGACATCGTCTGGCACGCAGCATCGGAAGTGGCCGAAGCGGCGATCGCGACGGTTGATCACTCTGATATTCGCGGGTCGACACCGCATAATCGTGATTCGTCGGGAGCTGCCTCGGACTAAGGGCGCGGGTCGAGCCCGGAGGCCCGCCGCATAGGTTAAACGAGGATTCTCCTTTCCGTGTCCCCTTCGACCACTACCGATGCCGCGCGTCTCTCTGGGCATAGCGGGCCGCTCGACTACGCGGTTGCGGATTGCCCCGTGCGCCCGCCCGCCTCCACCTTCACACCGATCGCCCAAATGAACCCGAGCAACTCGCGGCCCACGGCCGTCACCACTTCCTGCTTGCACTTGCCTTTCGCGAGCAAGCGACAGTAGCGGGCATGCAACCGATGCTGGGCCTTCCACGCGATCGCCGTGACCTCAGCGCTGACGGGGGCTTGGCGTTTTCGGAGTGTGGCCCCCACGGCCGGCCGATACCGATACGCCCAAGCCGCCTCGATGACGACCCGGCGAAGATGCGCGTTACCGGTCTTGGTGATCGCGCCTCGTCGAATCCGCGTACCGCTGGAATTTTCACTCGACACAGCGCCGCTATACCCCATCAGTTGTCGGGGCTTGGCAAACCGCGAGAGCTCGCCGACTTCCGTGACAATCGTCACGGCCGACACCAACGCGATTCCGCGCATCGCCTGGAGCGCTTCAATCACGACGCGCATCCGGTCGGGCGCCGTCTTCACCGCCTCGCCAATTGCACGCTCGAGTCGTTCGATGCGGTCGGCGACGTGCTCGACCTCGTGGAGATAATCCAGCCGCGTGGCTTCCTGCGCGGGGTGCTCAAAATGCACGGTCTTTACCCAGGCCAGGTGCGTCTGCGTCCACGCATTCTTCGGGGCGGGCGGGCGCCGGCCGCGCCGCAGCAAGAACTTGCCCAGCCGATGGCGGGCGCGCAATTGGTCCTTCTTCGCGGCCTCTCGGCAGCGCACCAAATCGCGCAGCGCTTCATGGGCGGCGTCCGGCACCCACACGGCCGTCAAGTCTCCGGCCCGGTAGCACCGCGCCAGCTTCTCCGCATCGCGGCGATCGGTCTTGACGCGATCGCCGGCCTTGGTCGGCACCAACGTCGGCGCCACGACCTCGCACTTCACGCCGAGGGCCGTGAGCTGCCAATAGACTACATAGCCGGTCGGCCCCGCCTCATAACACACCCGTAACGCCTCGACCGGCCCGAGCTTCTTCACCACCTTCCGAATCGACTCGATTCGGTTGGGAATCACGCCCATCGACCGCACCTCTCCATCCGGCTCCGCCACGGCGACGGCAATCGTGTCCGCGTGGACATCCAGACCGATAAATCGTACCTTGCTCATGACCGGCTCCTTTCGCATGTGGCTCTGCGTTGGGGTCTCCAAAATCGCAGCGTAACCCACGAGCTGCGACTCGGAGCCGGTCGTTCCATTCTGACTAAGGCGCAGCTGGCCGAGGACGGCCTGATCGCATACGCGGGTGTCTGCTCTTGATACTCCGGTCGAGGCGGTGCGAACTAGCGGCCTGTCACTTCTTCGCCGCAGGATACGAGGCGCAGATATTGCACGGACCGGCACCGCCATGCCAAAATCCAAATCGAACGGCTCATCCTCATCCCGTTCTTCCAAAAAATCCGCCACACCGAAGCCCAAACCGCGCGCCACCGTCAGCGGACCGGCGCAACCGTCGGCGTCCAGCGATACCAGCGACGCCCTCGCGGCCAAGCTGGCCGGCACGCAGGACCTCGCCGCGAGTTTCCCGTTCAACGACAACAAGCCGGCGGAGTTCGATCCGGATGCGGCACTGAACCCACCGGAAGGGGTCCATGCCAAGCCAGCCAACCCGATTGTCGGCGCCAGCACCGTCACCGAGATGAACGCATCGGAGAAGGTTGGCAGCGGCGGGCCGCCGATCGGGACCAACCACACCATCGCGCCGCTCGATCGCGTCCGCGTGGATTCGACCGGCCGCCAGCTGACGACCAACCTCGGCGTGCCGGTCGGCGATAACCAGAATTCCCTCAAGGCCGGCCTGCGCGGCCCGACGCTGCTCGAGGACTTCATCCTCCGCGAGAAGATCACCCACTTCGACCACGAGCGCATCCCCGAGCGCATCGTGCACGCGCGCGGCTCAGCGGCGCACGGCTACTTCGAGTGTTATGAGCCGCTCGACGAGTACACGCGGGCGTCCATCTTCGCGGAAGCCGGCAAGCGCACGCCCGTGTTCGTGCGGTTCTCGACGGTGCTCGGCGAGCGCGGCTCCACCGACACCGCGCGCGACGTCCGCGGCTTCGCGGTCAAGTTCTACACCGACGAAGGTAATTGGGACCTCGTCGGTAACAACATTCCGGTGTTCTTCATCCAGGACGCGATGAAGTTTCCCGATCTCGTGCACGCGGCCAAGCCGGAGCCGCATTTCGCGATGCCGCAGGCGGGTTCCGCGCACGACACCTTCTGGGATTTCGCGTCGCTGATGCCCGAAATCACCCACATGCTGATGTGGGCCATGTCCGATCGCGCCATTCCGCGCAGCTACCGGACCATGCAGGGTTTCGGAGTGCACACCTTCCGGCTCGTCAACGCCGAGGGGCAGTCGCGCTTCGTCAAGTTCCACTGGAACCCGGTGGCCGGCACCCACTCGCTGGTCTGGGATGAGGCGGTCAAGATTTCCGGCGCGGATCCAGACTTCCACCGCCGCGACCTGTGGGAGGCGATCGAGGCGGGGGCCTACCCGGAATGGGAGCTCAGCCTCCAGATCTTCAGCGAGGAAGACGCCGAGGGGTTCACCTTCGACGTGCTCGACGCGACGAAGATCGTGCCCGAGGAACTGGTGCCCCTCATTCCAGTGGGGCGGCTCGTGCTCAACCGCAATCCCGATAACTTCTTCGCCGAAACCGAGCAGGTCGCCTTCTGCACGGCGCACGTCGTCCCCGGCATCGACTTCACCAACGACCCGCTGCTGGCGGGGCGCATCCATTCCTACGTGGATACGCAGATTTCCCGTCTGGGCGGAGCGAACTTCCACGAGATTCCGATCAACGCGCCGATCGCGCAAGTCCACAACAACCAGCGTGACGGCATGCATCGGCAGGCCATCAACCGAGGACGGGTGTCGTACGAGCCCAATTCGCTCGGCGGCGGCTGTCCGTTCCAGGCCGGCGCGGCGGGATTCGTCTCGTTTCCCGAACCGCGCGACGTCGGCGACCACAAGGTGCGTGGCAAGGCCGAGCGCTTCGCTGACCACTATACCCAGGCGACGCTCTTCTGGAAGAGTCAGACCGCGGTGGAAAAGACCCACATCATCAACGCCTTCCGCTTCGAGCTGACCAAGGTGCAGACGCCCGCCATTCGCGAGCGCATGGTGTCGGGCCTGATGAACGTGGCGCCTGAGCTGGCCGAAGCCGTGGCCAAGGGGCTCGGCATGCCGGCGATGCCCGAGCCGATGCCGAAGGTGCTCACGACGCCGGTGAATCCGGAAGTGTCCGAGTCGCCGACGCTCTCGCTGTTCGCGCGTCCGGGTGACGGCAGCATCGGCGCGCGTCGTATCGCCATCGCGGTGGCCGACGGCGTGATGGGAGCCCCGCTGGTGGCGCTCGCCGCGCAGCTTTCGGCCGCCGGGGCGGTTCCCCGCTTCGTCGCCTCCACGCTCGGCCGCGTGACCACCACGGACGGCGACCCGATCGAGGTGGACGTGTCATTCGAGGCGACGCCGTCGGTGCTGTACGACGCCTTCGTCCTGCCCGATGGCCCCGACGCCGCCCGCGCGCTTGGCGCTGACGGCCGCGTGCTCGAATTCCTGAAGGATCAGTACCGCCACTGCAAGCCGATCCTCGCGTTCGGCGCCGCCAGCGGTTTGATTGAGAAGGCCGGCATCCCCACGGCGCTGCCGTCGGGCGATCCGGATCCGGGGTTGATTGTCACCAAGGGCGGCAAGGACGACGTGTCCGCGAGATTCATTGCCGCGCTCGCCGCTCACCGGCACTTCGGCCGCGAAACCGACCCGCCCAGGGTCTAAGTTCGTCGCCGGCAAAGCGGCCCGCGGAACGCCCAGCCCCCGTCGAAAAACGGCAGCCGATCCAATAAACGGCGCGGAAGGTTACAATTAGGGCAGGCCCAACCACGATTCTGTGGTTGGGCCACAGTGTCTATAGACGCATTTGCCGGTGTTTTCGCAATTCGTTCGCTGGCACGCAGACCGCAGTAGCAGATGACATGATCGGGCCACACACCGACCCCCAGGGGTTCTGCCACACCCCTCCCGTTGTCCTTCTCGTCGATGATTCGCTGGACACGCGGGAGATGTACGCGGACTACCTGACGTTCCACGGATTCCGCGTGGTGACGGCCTGCAACGGCCAGGAGGCTCTGATTGCTGCGCAGGAGGAGTGGCCGGCCGTCATCCTGATGGACCTTGCGATGCCGCTCATGGACGGGTGGGAAGCGATCCGCCGTCTCCGCGCCGATCCGCTCACCGCCGATATCCCCATCGTGGCCCTCAGCGCCTACGCCTTCGACGCACCCGACCGCGCCCGTGAAGCTGGCGCCGATCTGTGCCTGACGAAACCGTGCCTCCCGCCGCAGGTCGCACGAGTGGTTCGCGCGATGCTGGGTTCCACGCGCGGCTCGGCTCACTGACGCGGCGTCAGGCGACCTGCGCCACCAGCGCCCGGGAAGACCGCCGGACGAGCTGGCAGGGGCTGCGCCGGCCCATGGCAATGGCCTTGCTGCCTCCTTCCCAGTGCTCATCGTCGTTTCCAATAGAGAACCCTACCTCCACCAGACGGCCGAGGACGGCACCACGACGGTCGTGGCGACCGCCGGCGGCGTCGCGGTCGCCCTGGATGCGCTGATGCGGCAGCGCGGCGGGACCTGGATCGCCCATGGTGCCGGTAACGCTGACCGCGCCGCCTGCGATGCCAACGACTGCGTGGCGGTGCCGCCGGCTGAGCCGTCGTACACGCTGCAGCGCATCTGGCTCAGCGAGGAGGAAGAGCAGCGCTATTACGGAGGGTTCTCCAACGAAGGCTTGTGGCCGCTCTGCCACCTGGTCCACGTCAAGCCGGTCTTCCGCGCGGAGGACTGGGCGGCCTATCAGGCCGTCAATCGCCGATTCGCCGAGTCGGTCGCGGCCAACCTGACCGACCCGACGGTTCCGGTCTTCATCCAGGACTACCACCTCGCGCTCGTCGCGGCGGACTTGCGCCGGCTGAAGCCGCAGGCCCGGACG
>JBKJRJ010000026.1:0-21031 GCA_046594705.1 Vicinamibacterales bacterium | reverse complement strand
GAAGATCGGCCGCAGCTTCGCGGCCGTGTCGGGCAGGGTCTCGGGCAACACGCGCGTCTGCCCGACCACCGTCATGAAGTTGGTGTCCCCGTCCCAGCGCGGCACGACGTGCATGTGCACGTGATCGAGCACGCCGGCGCCCGCCGGCTTCCCCAGGTTGATGCCCATGTTCAGCCCGTGCGGCGCGTAGGCTTCGGTCAGGGCGATCTCGGCGTGCGCCGTCAACTCCATCAGCTCGCGTCGCTCCCCGGGCGTCGCCGATGCGAGCGACGGGATGTGCCGGGCCGGAATCACCATCAGGTGTCCGTTGTTATAGGGGAACAGATTGAGGATGACGAAGCAGGCGAGGCCGCGGTGGACGATGAGCAGGTCGGCGGCGGGGTCGGTGAGGGCCGTGCAAAAGACGCAGCCCCCGGCAGCGGCCCCACCGGTGACGTAGGCCAGCCGCCAGGGGCTCCAGAGATGGTCCATCCGTTCAGACGCCCGCGAGGTCGGGCGTGCCGCTGACCGGCGGCGGCGCCTGGGGCGCCGCTTCCGGCTCACGGTTGATGAGCTCCTTCAGTTCCTTGCCGGGCTTGAAGTAGGGCACCTTCTTCGGCGGCACATCCACCTTGTCACCCGTCTTGGGATTGCGCCCCTTACGCGGTTCCCGGCGCCGCAGCCGAAAACTGCCGAACCCGCGCAGCTCGATCTTCTCGCCGCGGTGCAGCGCGTCGATGATGCTCTTGAAGACCGTGTCGACGATGACTTCCGAATGCTTCTTCGTAAGGTCCGAAACCCGCGAGACTTCCTCGACAAGCTCCGCTTTCGTCATGCTGCCGGTATTCATGGATTGCTCCCCTTTGGTCGCTCGGTGTCAGTGGCCAGTGGCCAGAGGCAGCCACCAGTAAGAGCAACTGGAAGCCGGCGGCTGGACACTGGACACTGTCGCTTACTGCTGGTGCTTGAAGTGATCGCCCAGCGTGGCTTCCGGCCGTCCGGTGGACTCGGTGTAGGCCTCCCAGTCGGCGCGGAACTCGTCGCTCTTCAGCGCGCGGATGCTCAGGCCGATTTTCCGCTCGGTCGGAACGAGCTTGATGACCTTCATCTGGTAGCTCTCGCCGACCTGCAGATCAAGCTTGCCGTCCTTGCCCTTCTGGGTCGAGTCGTCGAACTCCGACACGTGGATCAGGCCTTCGATGCCCTCGGCCAGCTCGACGAACGCGCCGAAGTTGGTCATGCGCACGATCTTGCCCTCGACCGTGGCGCCGACCTGCGTCTGCTGGAAGAACTCGTCCCAGATATCGGTCTGGAGCTGTTTGAGCCCCAGCGACAGGCGCTGGTTCTCGGCGTCGATATTGAGCACCATGGCCTCGACGGTGTCGCCCTTCTTCAGGGCTTCCGAGGGGTGTTTCAGGCGCTTGCTCCACGACATGTCGGAGATATGGATGAGGCCGTCGATGCCCTCCTCGACTTCCACGAAGGCGCCGAACTCGGTCAAGTTTCTGACCTTGCCGGTGATGTTCGTGCCAATCGGGTATTTCTCGGCCAGTTCGTGCCACGGGTTGCTCTCGACCTGCTTGAGGCCGAGGGAAATCCGCCGCGCGCCGGGGTCGACGCCGAGCACCATCGTCTCGACGCTGTCGCCGACGTTGAGGATCTTCGAGGGGTGCTTGACGCGCTTGCTCCACGACATCTCGCTGACGTGGATCAACCCCTCGACGCCGGGCTCGAGCTCGACGAACGCGCCGTAGTCGGTCAGGCTGACGACCTTGCCCGAGAGGCGCGCGCCTACCGGATACCGCTCGATGACGTTCGACCACGGGTCGCTCATCAGCTGCTTGTGGCCGAGCGAGACGCGTTCGGTCGCCGGGTCGTACTTGAGCACGATGACGTCGATCTCGGCGTTGACGCCGAACAGCTCGGAGGGATGCGTCACGCGTCCCCACGACATGTCCGTGATGTGGAGCAGGCCGTCGATGCCGCCCAGGTCGATGAACGCGCCGTAGTCGGTGATGTTCTTGACGACGCCGCGGAGGACCTTGCCCTCGGCGAGCGTGTCGAGCGTGTGCTTCTTCTTCTCGGCGTTCTCCTCCTCGAGGAGGACCTTCCGGGACAGCACGATGTTGCCGCGCTTCTTGTTGACCTTGATCACGCGCATCCGCAGTTCCTGGCCGCGCAGCGCGTCGAGGTTGCGGACCGGACGCACGTCGATCTGTGAGCCGGGGAGGAACGCGCGGACGCCGATGTCCACCGCCAGGCCGCCCTTGATGCGCTCGATGACGCGGCCGATCACGACCTTGCGCTCGGCATAGGCCTTCTCGACTTCGTCCCAGATCTTCATCTTCTCGGCTTTTTCACGCGAGAGCACCACGTAACCTTCGCGGTCCTCGGTGCGCTCGAGCAGCACGTCGACAATGTCGCCGGGCTGCACGGTGATCTGGCCGGTCTCGTCGACGAACTCATCGACGGGAATGATTCCCTCGGACTTGTAGCCGACGTCCACGATGACTTCCGACGCGGTCACTTTGAGAACGGTGCCCTTGACGACCTCGCCTTCCGCGATATTGCGGAAGCTGTTATCGTAAAGGTCGAGGAGGGCGGCATATTCCTGGGAGTCGACGTTGTCGCCTTCCATGCGGGCGAAAACGGTCGTCTTCTCGGCGGTTCCGGTAGCGCCACCTCCTCTGGTCGGGTTGCTCTTCGAATCGTCTGCTTGCGTCATGCTCTGCGGGTCCTCTCTGCACGTACTTGCCGGGATTTCAGCTCCGGCGGGCTGTGATGTGCCGCTCGCTTGAGTTGCGATAAGCAGTAGATTATCCATCACTTACGGCCGCCGGTCAAGGGCCGCGGATTACGCGGATTACGCGGAAAGGGAGTCTACGGATGGCCAGGAAACCGGTGCGGACGGCGACAACGCAGAAAAAGAAGACGGCTGGGCGCGCTGCCAAGCGCACCGCAAAGAGGTCAGCCGCCCTAATCAAGCGCTCGGCCGCTGGTAAGGCCAAACGCCCAACCCCCATGCGGACACGCAAGAGCCGTCCCTCGGCCCGCAAAGTCGCCCCGGCACGTCCGGCGCGGAAGGCCGCGGTCAGGCCGCCCGCCAAGAAGAAAGCCCAGCCGGCCGCCAAGAAGAAGACCCAGGTGCGTCGCAAGAAGCCCGTCCGCCGCGGCGGCACCGGCCGCGAAGCGACCCTCGCCCAGACCCCGGAGACGGGACGGACCGTGACGGGACGGACCAACCCCATGGCCACCAGGCGCTCCACCGGGACGGCGGCCGGCGCCGGCGACGGGCGGCGCGTCCCCGGCCTCGAGCGCGAACGGAAACAGCTCCGGGAACTCGAAGAGTCGATCGAGGGACCTCCCTCCAGCCTCAACATGGACCGCCACGGCTCCGCGGCGCGCAGCGGCCGCGCCACCATGCGACACGCCAGGAAGGAGCACACCGAGAGCAGCCCCGCGCTGACCGGCGGCGACGTGGACGCCGACTGGGAAGAGGCCTACGCCGTGGGCGACGAGGCGCCGGGGGGAGACAATATGACGCCCGATCAGGACGTGGTCGACGAGATCGGCGCGGCGCTCGGAGTCACCTACCAGGACGACGAGGAGCTCAAGGCCTCCGACAAAATCACCGAGCGCGATCGGCACCGCTGGGAGCTCGACCCCGCGTCGGCCGAAGACTACAAGGATCACGACAAGGACTGACCCCGTTCGATGGCAGACGGGAGCTGCGCCGACCCGCAGCTCCCGTCCCCAGCGCCGCCCCCTGAGGTCGCCGGAGGATCCCTGATGCGTCGAGTGGTCTGCGCTGCCCTGCTGTCCGCGTTCATCGTCAGCTTTGGCGCGTCGTACTCCGCCCACCAATCCCCCCAGGCCGCGCCTGTGGAGTTCGTCCGCGACGTCCAGCCGATCCTGCGCGAGCATTGCTACGAGTGCCACGGTGCGGACAAGCAGATGAACGGATTTCGCCTCGATCGGCGCCGCGACGCCATGCGCGGCGGCACGGCGCACGTCATCGCGGCGGGCAGCGCGGCGGCGAGCCGTCTCTACCTGCGCCTCGTGGGCGACACCTACGGCCGGCGCATGCCCCTCGATGCGGACCCCCTGGCCCCGGCGCACATCGAGACGATTCAGCGGTGGATCGAACAGGGCGCCGACTGGCCGGATGGCGCATCGGGCGATGTCGTGCTGCCGCCCACCGATGCCGTGGCGGTCGCGGCATTCGGGCTGCTGCGCGCGGGCGACCGCGCAGGTTTCCTGACGGCGTTGCGCGACACTCCCCGGCTGCCGACGCTGCGTGGTCCGGGTGGCGCTCCCACCCTGATGGCGGCGGCGCTGTACGGTGACGCCGCGCTCGTCAAGACCGTGCTCGACGCGGGGGGCGATCCAAACGCCGCCAACGACGCCGGCGTCACGCCGCTGATGTGGGCGGTGTCCGACCTTGACAAGACGCGCGCGCTGGTCAACGCCGGCGCTGACGTCAGCGCGCGATCCCTCGACGGACGCACGCCGCTGCTCGCCGCCGCGAGCATCCGCGGCAGCCATGACGTGGTCGCACTGCTACTCGACCGCGGCGCCAATCCGTCGGCCCCCGGATCGAACGCGATCACGCCGCTCCTGGAAGCCGCGAAAAAAGGCGATGAGGCGACCATCCGCCTGCTGCTCGACCGCGGGGCCGACGCCGCGCGCTCAGGGGCCGCGGCGCTCACCCTCGCGACCCGCGCCGGCTGCGACCGGTGCGCGGCCGCGATCTCGGCCAGGCTGACGCCGGCGCAGATGACGCAGGCGCTCGTACTGGACGCCGGTCCGACGGGCGGCACGCTCTCTCACCACGCCGCGCTGCTGGATCGCGGCGCCAACCCGAACGCCCGCAACCCGCTCGGCTTCCCGGTGATCGTGCTGGCCGCCGCTTTCGGTAAGGCGGGATTACCGGCGGTGGCGGCGCTGCTGGCACACGGCGCCGATGTCAACGCGACGGGTCCGACTGGTGACACCGCGCTCACGCTGGCGCGCCGCGCCGGCGTCACTCCCCTGATTGACGCGCTCACCCGTGCGGGGGCCAGAGACCCTGTCGCGGCCGTTCCTCCCTCGTCGTTCGCGCCGGCTTCGTCAGCACGCGAGGCCGCCCGGCGCAGCATCCCGCTCCTGCAACACGCCGACGTGGTCTTTCTCCGCACCGCCGGCTGCGTGTCGTGCCACCACAACAGCCAGACCGCCGAAACCATGGCCCTCGCCCGGGTCAGGCGGCTGCCGGTTGATGAGGCGGTCGCCACCGCTCAGCGCCAGAAAATCGCCGCCTACCTCGACGACTGGCGCGAACGAGTACTGGTCGGCCATGGCATTCCCGGGGAGGTCGATTCCATCACCCCGATCCTGAGTGGCCTGGCCGCAGAACGCCACGTCCCTGATGCCGCGACCGACGCCTTGGCGAGATTCGTCCGCCTGCAGCAGACGCCGTCCGGGTCCTGGCGTGCGACCGCCCATCGGCCGCCGATCGAGTCGGGGGACGTACGGGTGACCGCCGAGTCGATACGGGCGCTGCAGGCCTACGCCGCGCCCTACGAGCGGCCGCTCGCGAACGCCGCGATCCGGCGTGCCGCCGAGTGGCTGGCGGCGGTACAGCCCGATGAGACGCAGGAGCGTGCCTTTCAGGTGCTCGGACTGCACTGGGGCGGTGCCAATCGGGCCGTCGTCGCGTCCGCGGCCAGGCGCCTGGTGTCGGGGCAAGGCGCCGACGGAGGGTGGGCGCAGATCCCATCGCTTGGTTCGGACGCGTATGCGACCGGCCAGTCGCTGGTCGCGCTGCTCGCGTCCGGCACGCTCACGGCCGCCGATCCCGTGGTGCGGCGCGGGGTCGCGTTTTTGCGCAGGACTCAGTTCGCCGATGGCTCGTGGTTCGTCGCGCGGCGCGCCATCCCGATCCAGCCCTATTTCGACGCGGGCTTTCCCTATGCCCGTGATCAGTTCATCTCGGCGGCCGCCACCAACTGGGCGACCCAGGCGCTCCTCTATGCTACGAAATCCGGGACGCCACAAGCGCCATGACCTGCTCGACTACGCGGTCGATCGGCACGCCGGTAGTGTCGAGCACGACGGCGTCGGCTGCCACCGAGAGCGGCGACACCGCGCGGGTCGAATCGCTCTTGTCGCGTTCGGCGAGGGCCGACGCGACGTCGGACAGGATGGTCTTGGAGCTGGTGTGCGCCGGATCGGCGGCGCGCCGGCGCGCCCGTTCTTCGGGCGAGGCGTCGAGATAGATTTTCACGTCGGCGCCCGGGAACACCACGGTGCCGATGTCCCGTCCTTCCATCACCACGCCGCCCTCGTCACCGTAGGAACGCTGGCGCGCGACGAGCGCGCGGCGGACCGCCGGGTGCCGCGCCAGCATGGCCGACGCCTTGTCCATGTCCGGCGTCCGGATCGCGGCCGCGACGTCGTGGCCGTCGATCCCGATGCGTCCGGCTTCGACGTCGAACCTGGCGCGCTCACCCAGCGCCGCGACCGCAGCCTCGTCGGCGAGATCGACGCCGTCATGGCGGGCCTTCCAGGCGAGCGCCCGGTACATCGCGCCGGTATCGATGTGCCGGTAGCCGAGGCGTGCGGCGACCACCCGCGCGACGGTGCCCTTTCCCGCGCCAGACGGCCCGTCGATGGCGATAATCAACGGCTTTTGGGACACCACAACCCGGCAACTTTATCATGTGCCCCGCGGTGAACATTCAGCTCGTGCGCGCGTGCCGCATCGCCGCCTTTGGGCTCTCACTCGCGATCGGCCTGTCGGCCATCGTCGTGCTGGCCGGCTGGACGTTCGGGCTGCAGCCGCTGACGACGTTCGGCGCGCGCGGCGTGGCGATGAATCCGTTGACCGCGGTGTGCTTTCTGCTGCTCGCGGGCGCGCTGCAGGTCGCGCTGCCAGGGGTGGCGTCGGCCGCGGAGCGATGGTCGGCGCGGCTGCTGGCCTCGGCCGCCGGCGCCCTCGGGGTGACGAAGCTCGCGATGCTCGGATCCAGCCATGGGCCCGATACCTGGATGTTCCGGGCCGCGATCGAAGCGGTCTCGCCCGTGAACCGGATGGCGCCGAACACGGCGCTGCTGCTGACTCTCCTCTCTGCCGCCATCCTGCTACTCGACGTAGAGTTCGGCCGCGCGCGAAGACCGGCCCAATGGCTGGTGCTGGCGGCGCTGCCCATCACGCTGGTCGTGCTGGTCGGCTTCATGTTCGGCGCCGCTGACTTGTATGGCTGGGGCGCCTACATCCCCATGGCACGCAATACCGCGCTGGCTTTCGTCGCGCTCGAGCTCGCGATCCTGGCGGCGCGCGTGGAGCACGGCGTCACGCGGATCCTCGCCGGCACCGGATCCGGCGCCGTGATCGCCCGCCGGCTGGCGCCCGCCGCCGTGATCCTGCCGCTGGCCTTGGGCTATGTGCGACTGGTCGGACAGCGCCAGGGGCTCTTCGGCACCGAATTCGGGACCGTGCTGTTCTCGCTGGCGATGGTGGCCACCTTTTCGGTGCTGGTGTGGTGGACCGCATCCGCCGTCGATCGGCAGGACGCGGCGCGCGCGGAAGTCGAGATGCGCCTGACGGCGCTCATCCGCCACACGCCTCTCGGCATCGTGGTGCTCGATCCGGACGGGCGCGTGCAATTGTGCAACCACGCGTTCGTCGAGCTCTTTCATTATCCGGAGGCCGAGCTGCTGGGCCGGGTGGTGGACGACCTCATCGCGCCCGCCGACGACGGGGGCGAGACGGTGTCGATGACGCGCCGCGGGATGGCCGGCGAAACGCTCCGGCGGGCGACCGTGCGGCGCCGCCGCGACGGCCAGCTCGTGGACGTCGAGCTGTTCGTGGTGCCGTTGGAGGTCAAGGGCAAGCCGCTGGGTGCCTACGGCGTCTACCGCGATCTCACCGCGCAGCGACGGGCCGAGGCCGGCAGGCGTGAGACGCTCGACCGATGACGCGTCCCCGCGTGGCGCTGGCGGCCGTCGCGCTCGCGGCGCTGGTCGCGGCCAGCCAGTCCCCCCCCTACGTCCGCGGCGCGGCATTCGTCGTCCGGGCCGCCGGGATGGCGGGGCCGGCGCGGACGCTGGCGGCGTGGGAAGCCGAGACGGTCGGCGTCGTCAGCGTCCCGCCGGTGCCGTGGCGGGCCGGCATGCTGCGCGCGCGACGCTACCAGCCGCAGCAGGCCAGCGGACGCGGCATCCTGCTGGTGCCGGGCGTGCATGCCGCGGGGATCGACGAGCCTCGCCTGGTCGGCTTCGCGCGCGATCTCGCGGCCATGGGGCACCCGGTCCTGACCGTGGAACTGCCCGACCTCGCGCACTACGACATCACCGCGCGTACCACCGACATGATCGAAGACGCGGCCGCATGGATGATGGGGCGCGCCGAGTACCGCGGCGCCGACGGGCGGATCGGCATGCTGGGGATTAGTTTTGGCGGCGGCCTGTCGATCGTGGCGGCGGGGCGGCCGTCCCTCGGCCGCGGCGTGGCGTTCGTGATGGCGTTGGGCGGCCACGCCGATCTCCCCCGCACGCTGAAGTATTTGTGCACCGGCGTCCAGCCGGATGGCGCCATCCGACCGCCGCACGATTACGGTCTCGCCATCGTGCTGCTGGGCGCCGCCGCGAAAGTGGTGCCAGTCGCTCAGGTCAGGCCGCTCCGCGGCGCGATCCTCGCCTACCTGGAGGCCTCACGGCTCGACATGGTGGACAAGCCCAGGGCGGCACTCGAATTCGCGCGCGCCACGCAGCTGGGGGATGGGCTCGAGCAACCGGCGCGCACCTACATGCAGTACGTCAACGCGCGCGACGTCGCGCACCTCGGGCCGGTGCTGCTGCCCCATGCCGACGAACTGGGCGCCGATCCGGCGCTCTCGCCGGCGCGATCCCCGCTCCCCCGGGTGCCGGTCTACCTGCTGCACGGCACGGACGACAACGTCGTCCCCGCGATCGAAACCACGCTGCTCGGCGCCGAGCTCGCCGCGAGAGGCGTGCCCGTCCACGTGTTGCTGACGCCGCTCATCACCCATGCCGAGGTCGACCGCGCCCCGTCAGCCGCCGCGGTGTGGCGGCTGATACACTTCTGGACACGGTTATTGGATGAATGACACCGGCGGACGGCAGGAACGACTTCAGAAAATCATCTCGGCCGCCGGGGTGGCATCACGCCGGCTGGCCGAAGAGCTGATCACGCAGGGCCGCGTGCAGGTCAACGGCGAGTTCGTGCGCGAACTGGGGACGAAGGCCGATCCCGATCGCGACGAGATCAAGGTGGACGGGCGGCGGATCAAGGAGCAGAAGCGGAAGCGCTACATCCTGCTCTACAAGCCGCGCGGCTACGTCACGACGCGCAGCGATCCGCAGGGGCGAGCCACGGTGATGGATCTCCTGCAGGGCGTGAAGGAATACGTCTACCCGGTCGGCCGGCTGGACTACGACTCGGAAGGGCTGTTGCTGCTGACCAACGACGGCGACCTGGCGACGCGCCTGATGCACCCCAGCCACGAGATCGAGAAGGTCTATGAGGCGCGGGTGCGCGGCGTGCCGGCGACCGAAGACCTCGAGCGTCTGGCGCGTGGCGTGGTGCTCGACGGCAAGCGGACCGCTCCGGCGAAAGTCCATGTGCCGGACCGCCCGACGAAGAAGACCGAGTCAGGCGCCGAGCAGACGTTCGTGGAGATCGTGCTGAGAGAGGGCCGGCAGCGGCAGGTGCGGCGCATGTTCGAGTCGATCGGGCATCCCGTCGCCCGCCTTCGCCGCATCCGGATTGGACCGATCGTCGACGAACAGATTCCGATCGGCCACTGGCGCGAGCTCGACGATCAGGAAGTTGCCAAACTGCGCCGCGCCGCCAAGCTCCCGGCGGCCGACGGCCCAACCACGAAAACCACCAGGATCGCCAACCGCACCAAGGCACCACGGCACCACGACCGCTAGCCGTTTCCCTTCGCGGGTTCGTGCCGTGAAGTCTTCCCGACAGGCGGTCAGCCCGTGGCCCGTTTCAGTGAACGGTGGTTTCTTCGTCTTCGGCCGGCGCCGGCGCCGGCTTCGCCCCGGCGGCTGCCGCCGGCTCCTCCGCCGCGTCGAACGGCAGCGGCGACGTCGTGACAGTCGGTTCGGCGAGGCCCGCCGGCAGCTCGAATCCGAGCGCGTCCGACAACTCCTCGACCTTGGGCAGGTCGGCGATGTCGTTGAGACCGAAGCGATCGAGGAACTCCCGGGTCGTGCCGTACATGAACGGCCGCCCGACCACCGGCTTGCGTCCCACCGTCTTGATCAACTTGCGCTCGATCAGCGTCTGGAGCACGCCGGAACTGCTGCTGACGCCCCGGATCTCGGCAATCTCCGGCGCCGTCACCGGCTGCTTGTAGGCAATCACGGCCAGGGTCTCGAGCGATTGCACCGACAGCTTCGACGTCGTGCGCTCGTGGAACAGCTTGCGCACCCATTCGTGCAGCTCGGGCTTGGTCGTGAGCTGGAAGCCGCCGGCGACTTCGACGATCTGCAGCCCGCAGACGCGGTCGTAGTCGGACTTGACGGCGGCCAGCGCCGCCTCGACGTCTTCCTTCGGCTCCCCGTCGAGCAGCTTGAAAAGCGTCTTCGGCGTGATCGGCTCGGGCGACGCGAAGATCAGCGCTTCGATGATTGGCTTCAGATAGTCGGACACGGTTGCTTCCTCACGTAGTCACGGTTACCGCACAACGATCACGACGGTCGCCACGGTCACCAGGCCCACTACTCGTCGTGGTCTTGGTGATCGTCGGGCGACGGCCGTGACTCGTCTTCCTGGTCCTGGCGCGCCTTGGCGGCATCGGCGGCGAGGTGTTCCGCGTGCACCTGTTCGGGATCGTGCAGCGGCCGGGGCGCATCGGCCGGGCGCGCTCGCTTGTAGACCCGGATGGGTCCGACGACGTTGGTCTGGAAGACGCGAATCAGTTTCAGGCGGATCATCTCGAGCAGCGCCAGGAAGGTCACCACCAGCCCGGCCCGCGACTGGATGTCGTCGAACAGGTCCTCGAACCCGCAGGCCTCGGTCTCCGACAGCCGCGACATCAGCTGCTCGATGCGGTCCTCGATCGGAATCTGCTCCGACGGCAGGTAGATCTTGGGACGCGCCTTGGAGCGCTCGACGACAGCCTTGAACGCGCTGATCAGGCTGAAGAGATCGATCTCGATTTCGGGCTCCGGCGCCTCCCCGGCGATCTGCGCGATCGGTCCGTCAGGCCGGGTCCACTGCGCGCTGCGCAGGGTCTCCCGCTCGTGCAGGAGCTCCGCCGCGGCCTTGAATTTCTGGTGCTCCAGCAGCCGGCGCATCAGCGCTTCGCGCGGGTCTTCTTCCGTGTCTTCCTGCGCGGGATCGGGACGCGGCAGCAGCATGCGCGACTTGATGTGGATCAACGTCGCCGCCATGACCAGGAATTCCCCCGCCACGTCCAGGTTCATCTCCGTCATCAGGTCGATGTAGACGATGTACTGCGAGGTGATCAGCGTGATGGGGATGTCGTAGATGCTGACCTCGTGTCGCTTGATCAGGTGCAGCAGGAGATCGAGCGGTCCCTCGAAGTTGACCAGCCGGACGGGATACGCGTCGAGAATGGACTCGAACTCCTGTTCCATTACGCGTACCTCAGTTTCACCGCGTCGCGCACGCGAGCCATGGTCTGCTGGGCGACGCCGCGCGCCTTCTTCGAGCCCTCGTGCAGGATCTCCTTCACGAAGCCGGGCCTGGCGAGCACCTCGGCGCGCCGCGACCGGATCGGCTCGAGATAGAGGTTGAGCGCCCTCGCGAGCTTGTGCTTGACCTCGACGTCGCCGACCTTGCCGGCGCGGTAGCGCGCCTTGAGGTCCTCGACCTCGGCGAGATCGGGGTTGAAGGCGTCGTGGTAGGTGAACACCGGGTTGCCCTCGACGGTGCCCGGGATGTCGGCGCGGACCCGCTTCGGATCGGTGTACATCTGCATCACGCGCTGCTTGACGGTGTCGGGGTCATCGGCCAGGTCGATCGTGTTGCCGAGGCTCTTGCTCATCTTCTTGTCGCCATCGAGCCCTGGCAGGCGCGACACCGGCGTGAGCAGCGGCTGCGGTTCGACCAGCACGTCGCCGAAGACGTGATTGAAGCGGCGCACGGCCTCGCGGGAGAGCTCCAGGTGCGCCACCTGATCGGCGCCGACCGGGACGAACTTGGCGTCGTAGATCGAGACGTCGGCGGTCTGCAGCAGCGGGTAGCCGAGAAAACCGAAGGTGGAGAGATCGCGCTCCTTCAGATCCTCCTGCTGTTCCTTGTAGGTCGGCACCCGTTCCAGCCACGGCACCGGCACCACCATCGACAGCAGCAGAAAGAGTTCAGCATGCTCGGGCACCAGCGACTGGATGAAGAACGTGCTCTTCTCCGGATCGAGGCCCGCCGCCATCCAGTCGGCCACCATGGCGTAGCTGTTGCCGACGACCTGGCTGGTGTCGGCGTATTCGCTGGTCAGCGCGTGCCAGTCGGCCACGAAGTAGCAGCACTCATACTGGTCCTGCAGCGGCACCCAGTTGTGCAGCGCCCCGACCAGGTGGCCGAGATGAAGCTGGCCGGTCGGCCGCATGCCGGAGACAACGCGCGCCTTCACGGGATCAACAGTCTCATCATGAAATTGGTCGGCGGCGCGATGAAGGCGCTCGCGGCGCCCGTGAACATCAGGACGTAGAGAATGATGAACCCGTACTGGCGCACCTGCGCATACATCGCCGCGAGGCCGGGCGGCAGCAGGCCGAGCAGCACGTTGCCGCCGTCGAGCGGCGGCACGGGAATCAGGTTGAAGAACGCCAGCAGCACGTTGATATACACCGCCAGCTGCAGCACCTGCGCGGTCAAGGCAGGCGCCTCCGCTTCCGGATTCCACACCAGCCGCAGGACGGCCGCGTAGACCAAGGCCTGCCCCAGATTGCTGATCGGGCCGGCGGCGGCGACGATCATGAAATCCCGGCGCGGCTGGCGCAGATTACGGATCATCACCGGCACCGGCTTGGCCCAGCCAATCAGCGGCAGCCGGCTGAACATCGCGATCAGCGGCAGCAGCACCGTCCCGATCCAGTCGATGTGGACGAGCGGGTTCAGCGAGACACGGCCAAGCGTGCGCGCCGTGGGATCGCCGAGCTTATCGGCGGTCCAGGCGTGGGCGGCCTCGTGAATCGTGAGCGACAGCAGGAGCACGCCGAAGCTGATGGCGACGGTGAGGGGATCGATGTTCAAAGACTTGGTCAGGCCATTGTATCAAGGCTTTCCGCGCCGCGTCTCCTGTTTCAGCTGGCGCCGGGCGCGGCCGAGATCACGCTTTTGGTTGGCGTCCAGCGCGGGAAATTTCATCTTGAGGCCGCTCAGCGCGTCGATCACCGCGGCCGCGATCACGGTGCGGGCAAATTTCTTGTCGTCGGCCGGAATCACCAGCCACGGCGCGTGCGGCGTCGCCGTGCGCCGGATCATGTCCTCGTAGGCGCCCATGTACTTGCGCCACTGGGCGCGTTCCGCCAGGTCCCCCATCTCGAACTTCCAGTTCTTTTCCGGACGTTCCAGCCGCGCCAGGAAACGGCGCCGCTGCTCAGCCCTCGAGATGTTGAGGAAAAATTTCCGGACGATAAATCCGTTCCGCGTCACGTAGCGTTCGAACGCGTTGATGTCCGCGAAGCGCTCCTGCCAGATCCGCTTGGTGACGAGCTCGGCCGGAAGCTTCTGCCGCTGCAGGATCTCCGGGTGCACCCGCACGATCAGCGTCTCTTCGTAGTACGAGCGGTTGAAGATCCCGATGCGGCCGCGCTCGGGCAGCGCCTTCGACGTCCGCCACAGGAAGTCGTGGTCCAGTTCCTCCGAGGACGGCGCTTTGAACGAATACACCTGGCAGCCCTTCGGGTCGATGCCGGACATCACGTGCTTGATCGCGCTGTCCTTGCCGGCCGCGTCCATCGCCTGGAAGATGAGGAGGACGCCCCAGCGGTCCTGGGCGTAGAGGATTTCCTGAAGCTCCGACAGCGCCTTGGCGCTCGTCTTGAGGAACTTCTTGGCGTCGTGCTGCCGCTCTTTCGGCCCCGGTCCCCTGGGATTGAAATCCTTGAGGCGAAACCGCCGGCCGTCGCTGACGACGTAGGGTTTGGCGAGGGCGCGAAATTTCCGGGTGTTCATGGGACTGACACGATACCCGTTCAGACCTGTCCCGCAAAATGGGCCAGGACGCAGTCGGCGACTTTCCTCCCCACCACGGCGATGAGGTCCTCCCGGGTGGCCCGCCTCACCCCCGCCAGGCTGCCGAATGCCGTCAGCAGCGACTTGCGCCGCCGCGGTCCGATCCCAGGCACGTCGTCCAGCTCCGAGCGCAGGTCGCGCTTGGCCCGCGACTGGCGATGGAACGTGATCGCGAAGCGGTGGGCCTCGTCGCGGACCCGCTGGATCAACAGCAGCGCCGGGCTGTTCGAGGCGAGCGCGATCGGCTCGACATGCTCGCGGGTGAACAGCAGCTCCTCCTTCTTCGCGAGGCCGACCGCGACGAGATTCGCCAGCCCCAGCGACTCCAGTGCCGCGTACGCGGCCGAGAGCTGTCCCTTGCCGCCGTCGATCACAATCAAATCGGGGAAGGGTCCGCCATTTTCGAGCACCGTGCGATACCGCCGCAGCACGACTTCCTGCATGGAGGCGAAGTCGTCCAGGAAGCGGTCCGGGGTGTCCACCCTCCCCTTGATCTTGAACTTCCGGTAGTCGCCGCGCTTCATCCGGCCGTCCTCACACACCACCATGGCGGCGACCGTCTCGCTGCCCTGGATGGTGGAGATGTCGAAGCACTCGATGCGGCGCGGAATCGCCGGCAAGTTGAGGACGGCACGAATGGTCTCGAGCGCGTCGTAGTGGGCGGCGACCGTCTCGTTGAACCGCGTCTGGTAGGCGACCTGCGCGTTTCTCGCCGCCAGCTCCAGCAGGCCGCGCTTCTCCCCGCGCCGCGGCACCACCAGGCGCACGCGGTGCCCGGACCCCTCCGTCAGCCAGGCCTCGATGACGTCGGTGTCGGCGGCGCTCAGCGGCAGCGGGAGGTGAATCTCCGGCGGGGCGGGATGTTCGGTATAGAACTGCTCGATCGCCGCCTGCAGCACTTCCTCCTCGGCACGGCCGTCTACCGGTGGCCTGCCTGCGGCCTGCGGCCTGCGGCCGTGGTCGTCCGTCGCCAGCTCAATCCGCTCGATCACCTTGCCGCCGCGGACCTGGAACACCTGGACCACCGCGCCGGCGGGCCCGACCCTGAGGCCGAACGCGTCGCGATCGCCGAGGCCGGTCCCGGCCATCTTCTGCTGCCTCTGCTGCAGCGTCCCGATTGTGCGCAGGGCGTCGCGCAGCTGCGCCGCATGCTCGTATTGCTCCTCAGCCGCGGCGGCCGTCATGCGCGTGGTCAGCTGCGTGACGAGCTCGTCGTTGCGCCCCTCGAGAAAGAGCCGGGCGTGCTGCACCGCGGCCGCATAGGCGTCCTCGCTGCAGATCTCCCGCACGCATGGCGCAATGCAGCGGCGGATGTCGTACTCGAGGCACGGCCGCGAGCGGCCGCCGGTGATCACTTCATTGCACGACCGCATGCCGAACAGCCGGTGGGTCAGGGCCATGGTCTTGCGTCCCAGTTTCGCGGGCATGAACGGGCCGGCGTAATAGTGGTCGTCCTTCGCCACGCTGCGCGCGATCAGCACCCGGGGAAACGCCTCACCGGTCGTCAGCTGCAGGTAGGGGTAGTTCTTGTCGTCCCGGAGCAGGATGTTGTATTTGGGGGCGCGCTGTTTGATGAGGTGATTCTCGAGCGCCAGCGCCTCCACCACCGAGTCGGTGACGATGAACTCCAGCTGCGCTGCCTCGCCAAGCAGGGCGTCGATGCGCGGACTTGTCCCCTGCGCCCCGAGATAGCTCCGCACCCGGTCGCGCAGGACTTTCGCCTTGCCGACGTAGAGGGTCTCCCCCGCCTCGTTTGAATAGAGGTAGACGCCCGGCTGCTCCGGGAGCCGGGCAATCCGCCCCTTGAGGTCTTGGATCGGCATGGACTACACTTGAGCGTTTGCGGCAGGAACTCGAACCTTCAATTATATCAGCGCCATGACCTTCACCGGCCTCATCGGGCAAATCTGTATGTTTCCGCTGCGCGGCATCATCGCCGCGAGCGTGGCGCTCAACATCCACCCCAACGTCCTGACGTTCGTCGGCGTGCTCATCAATTCGTGGGCCGCCTTCGAGCTGGCGCGCGGCCGCTTCGTGAGCGCCGGGTTCATCATGATCGTCGCCAACATCTTCGACTTCATCGACGGCAAGGTGGCGCACCAGAGCGGCCAGATGAGCAAGTTCGGCGGGTTCTGGGACTCGGTGATCGACCGCTTTTCCGACATCGCGCTCTTCATCGGCCTCATCTACCTCTACTCCAAGATGGGGCGGACCGATTACGCCATGGTGGCGTCGTTCGCGATGATGTTCGCGCTGATGACAAGTTACACGCGCGCGCGCGCCGAGTCGTTGATTGCGAAGTGCAAGGTCGGTTTCATGGAACGCCCCGAGCGCATCGTCCTCTTCATGATCGGCGCGTTCACCAACCGCATGGCCGCCGTGCTGTGGGTGATCCTGGTGCTGTCGATTTTCTCCGTCGCCGACCGTGTCATCCTGACCTACCGGGTGCTGCGCGACGAGGACAAGGCGGTGACCGCATGACGCGCGCGCCGCTCCCCGCCCGGATGCTGTGGAATGCGTTTTTCTGGACGTTCGAGCGCGCCACCTGGCAGTACGACCTGATGGTCGTCGCCATCCTGGCGTTCGTCTGGCTCACGCCCCCCGGCTGGATCGGCGACCCCATGGCCCACGGGTCAGGGCCGATCGGGTGGCTGCTTCAGCGCCTGCGGTAACCGAGCCGGGGACGACGGCCCGATCGGGGTGGCCTTCGTGGTCTTCGGCTCGAAGCCGTGCACCCGTTCAGACGTCATCGCGCTCGTCGTGCGCGCCCAGGTCGAGGGTTTTCCCGGTGAAGTGAATGTCGTGCGCGGCGATCTTGTCGCGCAGCAGGCGGCGGGCCTGGCCGTAGTGGGGTTCGGGCACGGTCAGGCGGCGCGCAACGGTGCGCCAGCGGTACAGCACGACGAGCGTGGGCGGGTCCCCTTCGCGCCAGGTCAGGCCGCCGATGTTGGCGTAGGGAATGAAGCCCGCCTCGGTCCAGATGCCGTCCTGGTAGAACCCCCGCGCAATCCTCGCACCGAGCGGCAGCGCGTAGACGTAGTAGACCAGCATCATGGTCTCGCCGAACACGTACTGGGGATGCAGCTTCAGGATGGTGAGCTTGTAGAACACCACGATGGCGAGCACGGCGCCGACCCAGAGGAACAGCCGGTAGAGGGGCGGACGCGGCGGGCTCCAGGTCAGCAGCGCCGTGGGGCGGAGCCGCGTATAGCGGAAGAACTGGTGGAACTGGTAGAGGTTGATCAGCAGGAACCCGCCGCCAATCACGTAGAGCAGGCGCGACAGCAGCTCGGGGTCACCAGTCAGCATTCACGCCGCCACCGCTCGCCACCAGTCGATGCTACTGCCCCAGCCGGGGGTCGAAACAGTGACGGCAGCGCGCCTCATACGTGCCGCCGGCCCCGACCAGCACGCGCTCGCTGCTCGCCACCAGGCGCTGGGTGTGATTCGCCGGCGCGCCGCACACCATGCAGATCGCCAGCGTCTTGGTGATGTACTCGGCGATGGCGAGCAGCTGCGGGATCGGCTCGAACGGTTTACCGAGGTAATCCTGGTCGAGCCCGGCGACAATGACGCGCCTGCCCTGGTCGGCGAGGGTAGTGCACACCGCCGGCAGTTCGACGTCGAAGAACTGCGCCTCGTCGATGCCGACCACTTCCGTGTCGGCGGCGACGCGCTCGAGCAGCTCGCGCGAGGTGGTGACGTTCTCCGCGTCGATCTGCATCGCGCTGTGCGACGTGATGTGGTCGTTGCTGTAACGCGTGTCGATGCGCGGCTTGAAGATCTGGACCTTGCGTTTGGCGATCTGGGCGCGCCGGAGCCGTCGGATCAGCTCCTCGCTCTTGCCGCTGAACATGCTGCCCGCGACCACTTCGATCCAGCCGGCGCCTGCCCGGTGTGACACATCCACGCTAGACCTTCTTCAGATACTCGCCGGTTTCCGTGCTGATGCGGAGCGTGTCGCCGACGCTGACGAAGGGCGGCACCGAGACGACCAGGCCGGTTTCGAGCGTCGCCGGCTTGACCTGCGCGCTGGCGGTGGCGCGGTTGATGCCCGGCACCGTGTCGATGACCTTCAAATCCACCGTCACCGGCATCTCGATCCCGACCGGCTTTTCGTCGTAGAACTCCACGAGGATCAGGGACTCGGGGACCATGTAGCTGGCATTGTCGCCGAGCACCTCGGCATCGAGATGCAGCTGATCGTAGTTCTCGGTGTCCATGAAGTGGAACGAGTCGCCGTCGCGGTAGAGGTACTGCATCTGCCGCTCGTCGACGATCGCCCGCTCGACGTCTTCTTCGGCGCGGAACTTGTTGTCGGCCTGGAGGCCGGTGCGGATGTTCCGCATCTTGGCCTGGACGAACCCGCGCTTGTTGCCGGGGGTGAAATGCTGGAGCTCGAGCACCCGGAACAGGTCGTTCTGGACCTTGATCAGCATGCCGCGCTTCAGCCGTGTCGCCTGGATGGAAGCCATAGATTAGGAAATCCGGACCCGCACAAAAACGTCAAGATTATCACGGTCCGGCCGGGTTCCCGCCGCAGCCCCGTCCTGCCATGGGGCGAAGGCGGACAAGTGCTACGATTCTGGTATGCCGTGCGACCCGCTGCGGGATCTGCGCGCGTGGCAGGAGCGGCTCGAGCGCCTCGCCGGGCAGCATGCCACCGCCTGGGCTCCCCCGATCGACGTCTACGAGACCGAGGACCGCTACGTCATCACGGCCGAGGTGCCTGGCGTGTTACGTGAAGCCGTCGACCTCGCCGTGCACGACAACCGGTTGTCTATCCGAGGCTCGCGCTCCGGCGGCGTCCCGCAGAGCGCCTCGCGCCATTACCACCAGGTCGAGCGAGGTCATGGCTCGTTCCTGCGGACGTTTCAGTTCGCCGACCCGGTCGACCAGGACGGCATCACCGCCGACCTGCACGACGGCGTGCTGACGGTGACGCTGCCGAAGGCCGCGACCCGGCCGCGCAGCATCGAGATTTCATGATGCGACGCATCCTCATCCCCCTGCTGCTTGTGACCTGCGGCTTGGTCGGCGGCATGGTGCTGACCGGACGATTCCGCACCGCCGAAGAGGCCCGCGCCGAGTCGCAGCCGCTGGCGGCCCCGCTGGCGGCCCCGCCGGCGATCGCCGCCAGCCTGCCGGACCTGTCGGGGATCGCCAGCCGGGCCATTCCGAGCGTGATGAACATCTCGTCGCTGCAGGTGGTGCGCACGCAGAACTCCCCGTTCGCATCGGACCCGCTCTTGCGCTACTTCTTCGGCGACCGCGAGATGGCGCAGCCGCGCAACCGCGTCGCCCAGAGCCTGGGGTCGGGGGTCATCGTGTCGAGCGACGGCTACATCATGACCAACAGCCACGTGGTCGGCGACGCCCGCGCGCAGGTGTCGGTCGTGATGGCCGATAAACGCGAGCTGAAGGCGAAGATCGTCGGCACCGACGAGTGGACCGACATCGCGCTGCTGAAAATCGAGGAGCGCGGGCTGCCGGTGCTGCCCTGGGGCGACTCGTCGAAGCTGAAAGTCGCCGAGTGGGTGCTCGCCATCGGCAATCCGTTCCAACTGAACCAGACCGTCACGCTCGGGATCGTGTCAGCGCTCGGCCGGAGCCTGGGCGGCAGCCTCGCCACCTACGAAGACTTCATCCAGACCGATGCGGCCATCAACCCTGGCAACTCCGGCGGCGCGCTCGTCAACGCGCGCGGCGAGCTGGTCGGCATCAACACCGCCATTTTCAGCGAGAGCGGCGGCTACCAGGGTATCGGCTTCGCGGTGCCGAGCAACCTGGCGCGCCACGTGATGGACGACCTGCTCAAGTACGGCGAGGTCCAGCGCGGGACCTTCCCCGGCGTCTGGGTCGAGGCCCTGACGACGCAGATGGCGGAGGAGCTGGGCGCCCCCAACAATCGCGGCGCGCTGGTCAACCAGATGTCGCCGCAGTCGGACGCCTATGCCGCGGGGCTGCGGCCGGGCGACATCATCCTGGCGTTCAACAGCCGCCCGGTCGCCGACGCGTCGGCGTTCATGCGGATGCTCGCCGACTCGAAGGTGGGGACCGCCGCGAAACTCGAGATCCTGCGCGAGAGCCGGCGCCTCGAAGTCACGGTGCCGATCACGCGATCACGGCGCACGCCGCGGTAGCTGTCACGGGGCCACGCCCCAGGCCGTCTCGGTTAACGCGCCCCGTATCGCCTCTTCAACTCGTCGATCATCACCATCCGGATATCTCGCAGATCGACGATGTCGCTGAGGCCGGGGTTGCCACGCGTCAGGAAGCCGAGGTTGGCCTCGCCGCCGGTCAACAGGAAATCACTGGTCACCACGGTGTAGCGGCCGGCCGGATCGATGGTCGCGGGAACGCCGGCCGCGTGCAGGGAAGCCGCCGGTGCCGCGGTTCTGTTCACCGACCTGCAGCACCTTCGACAGCAGGGCGCCGGTCACCGTCGCCTTGACGATCTTGCCGCCGAAGGGCAGAACGCGGATGACGTCGTACTGCGTGATCGGCCCGGGCGGCAGGACGTCGTCGATGCGGATGGAACCGCCGTTGAAGAGGGCGATGGTGGTGCCGGCCTCGTGACGCATCGCGCCGGTGATGAGTTCGGTGAGGTTGGTGGCGCGATTGCGGACCGTGGACTCGCGACCGTCGAGCACCACAGTGGTCGTGGCGACGACCAGGGCGGGTTCGAACCCGTCGGCGCGAAACCCCTGGTATCCCAGCTCCACCCACTTCCTCACTTCCGCCGCGGTCCGCGGCCCTTCCGGCATCCGGTCGTCGATGCGCTGCAGGCGGGTCGAGACAATCGGCCGGGCCCCCTTGCCGGGGACGCGC